>JAMPYE010000299.1 GCA_023700825.1 Thermoanaerobaculia bacterium
CGACCCCCGGAAACGAAGTGCGGAAAGGTCCGCACCCCGGAGGGGTGCCAGAGGGAAACGCTCGGCGAACCTCCCGCCAGCCGCTAGTCGGACGCGACTTCTTCCAGCGCCTCCAGCTTCGACAGGATCCCCTCCACCTTGTCGCGAATCGCGTCGCGCTCCTTGCGGAGTGAGTCGAGCTCGGTCTCCAGCTCGTCGGCGCGCGTTGAACCGTCGCTCTCGAGCGCCTCTGCGCGCTTCTCGGCCTCGGCCGCGCGCGCGATCGCCGCAGCCTTTTCCGCCGTCGCAGCCTTGAGCTCGCCTTCGAGCGACTCGGTGCGGCTGCGGAGCTCTTCGTTCTCGCGCCGAAGCTGCGAGATCATCGCCACCGCGCGGTCTACGCGATCGGCAAGCCTCGCGAGAATCTCCGTCTCCGAGGTCCCTTCGATCGTCAGCTGATCGGCTTCCCTGTTCTTCTTCGACATTCCGTGCTCTCCCAATCGACTTCAGTTCTCGGTCTCTATGCGATGACACGGACCGGAAGCGCCGCGACCAGCTTCGCGACGAGTTGCGCGTGAATCTCCCCGACTTCTTCCTGCGTGAGCGAGCGGTCGAGGGCCTGGTACCAGAGCCCGAGCGCGGTCTTCACCTCGCCCTCGCCCTTCTCCGGCACGAAGCGGTCCCAGACGCCGACGTCGCGAAGCTGCGCGATCTTCATCGACCGGATCGCGTCGACGATCGCACCGTACTCGAGATCGGGCTTGTGCATGAGCGCGACGACCATCGGCACCCCGGGGAACCGTGACACGTCGGTCATGTTCCAGGGCGCGACCGAGTCGGCAAGCGCGGACAGCTCGATCTCGCCGGCGACGAGCGTCGTCCCCGCGCCGATGTCGAACGCTTTGAGGACGTCCCGAGTCAGAACGCCGACCGTTGCGGCCTCGCGTCCGTTGGCGAGCGCGCGGGCAGCGGCTCCGGCCGTCAGGTACGCGGTCTCGCCGTGTTCCCAGGCGAGGTCGAGGTGCAGCGCTCTCGCCATCACGTCGACGATCCCCTTGCCATCAAAGAAATCGAGTTGCCGGCCGCGCTCGCTCCAATGGTCGGAACGGGCGCCGAAGATCACGAACGCAGCGCGATGACGTTCCTTCGCAGACGTTCCCTCCACGTGGTACGTCCGCCCCACCTCGAACATCGCGCCGTCCCGGATGCCGTAGCTCCAGTTGTGCGCCACGCTCTGGAGCAGGCCCGGAAGGAGAGAAAGACGCATCGACGAGATGTTCTCGGTGAGCGCGTTCGTGACGGTGAGCGCCGGCTCCGCGCGGAACATCGCGTTCTGCGCCGGCGGGATGAACGAGTAGGTCACGACTTCCGACAGCCCGCAGCCGACGAGGATGTCGCGCATGCGATCTTCCATGTCGACCCACAGGTTGCGTGCCACGTCTCCCGTCGTCACGCGCGGGAGCTCGGAGGGAATCCGGTTGAATCCGAAGAAGCGGAGCGCCTCCTCGATCAGGTCGATTTCTTCGGTGATGTCGCCGCGCCACGTCGGCACGACCACCTCGAGCGAGTTGGCGCCGCGGTTCACGGTCATGCCGAGGCGCTGGAGAACCTGCGCCGCGAAGTCGAGGTCGACCAGACCTGCCGAGGCCGTGAGCAGCGGCGCGCGGCGAAGAGTCACGCTCTTCGGGGCGATCGGCCGGGCGACGACGTCGATCGGACTCCCCTTCTGGCCGCCGGCTTCCGCGACGATCAGGTCCGCGGCGAGCTCGATCGCCTCGAGCGTGTCGCCCGGGTCGGCGCCCCGCTCGAACCGGTACGAGGCATCGGTGTAGAGCGACAGCAGGCGCGACGCGCGGCGGATCGTCGAGGCGTGGAAATGCGCGCATTCGAGCAGAACGTCGGTCGTCTTCTCGGAAATCTCGCTGTTCTCTCCACCCATGACTCCGCCGAGAGCGACGCCACGCGCAGAATCGGCGATCACCACCATCTCGGCGTCGAGCTTCCGCTCGATGCCGTCGAGAGTCTTCAACGTCTCGCCCGGCCGCGCGGCCCGCACGACGATGCCCGGCCCCTGGAGAAACGCGAGATCGAACGCGTGGAGCGGGTGGCCGAGAGCCATCATCACGTAGTTGGTCGCGTCGACGACGTTGTTGATCGGACGGAGGCCCACCGCCTCGAGACGCCGCTGCACCTTCGCGCTCGAGGGCTTGACCTTCACGCCTCGGATGACGAGCCCGGTGTAACGGCTGCACATCGCAGGCGCGTCGATGCGGATCGGAACCGGCGCGTCGATCGAGGACGCGACGGAGGCCGGTGTCGGAAGCAGCTCGCGGCCGAGCGCGGCGCAGAGCTCGCGCGCCACGCCGCGATGCGACATCGCGTCGACTCGGTTTGTGGTGAACTCGATCTCGAACACGCTGTCGTTTCCGACGGTCTCGACCGCCTCGACGGCGTGGCCGACCTCCGTCAGACGAGCCGCGAGCGCGGCATCGTCGAGATTCGAAAGGTCGATGTAATCGGAGAGCCAGTCCCTGGAGATCTTCATGTCGCGCGGATTGTACGGAACGAGCCTTGCGGAGGCCAGCCCTCCCCGTTGAGCGAGGCGGGGGGAAGATTCAAGAGGCGGCGGCAGAAGGCGCCGGACGAGGTCAGCGATGAGGTCCCGGTCTGTCGAACGGCCGTTTCGGAACTCGTCCTGCGGCGCTTCGCGAAACTCGGTGGCGCTAGAGGTTCCGCTTGAAGCTGCTCGTGACGTTGGATCGGACCTTGACCGGCCGTCCGTCTCGGAGCGCGGGCTCGAAACGCCACCTCCGGACGGCGTTGATCATGAACTTCGACCACTCCCGATCACCGGAGGTGTGCCAGGCGGCCGGCACGTTCCCCTGCTCGTCGATCACGAACTGCACCGCGGCCGTCGCGGAGAAGTGAGTCCCGCGAAACTCGGGAGGTGGCTCGGGCTCGACGCGCTCGAGGAGTACTGGCTTCGTCGTGATCGACGCGTCTGTTCCGAGGGGGATGTCCGCGAACTCCGCCGGTACGCCCGCAGGGGCCGGCTGAATCGAGGCGCACCCGACGAACAGCAAGGCGGCGAGGAATGTCGTGATCGGTCGCATGAGTCTCCTGAAGGCGAGCGTTTCGCCGCCGTTCTCCGGCCCCGAGAATATCGCACTCAGCCGCGGGCGCGAGTGCGCGTGGTGCGCCGAGTGCGTGCGGAGGACAGAGCCGGGATACGAACTCTCGAGACGGGGCCTGGAGCCCGGGTCCCACCTCCGCCCACCGCCCGGTACGACGCCTTTTCTCAGGCCTGCTCCTCCGGCGGCCGAAGTGAGCGAAAGCTGCGATAGAGGAGGAGGTCGTACACGATCTTCAGGGTTCCGGCAATGAGAAACGGTGCGCTCATGAGGCCCGGCACCGCGAGCAGGCTGCCGCTCAGCGAAGGCGCGAGCGCGGCGCCGACCGAGCGCACCGTCGAGGTGATCCCGGCCGTCGCGGATCGCTCGTCGGGATCGACTACGGCCATCGTGTACGACTGCCGCGTCGGCACGTCCATTTGCGAGATGGCGAAGCGCGCGAGGAGAACTCCGGTCGCCAGCCGTGCGTCCGGCATCAGCGGCACGAGGCAGAGCAGGAGGTTGGACGGAATGTGCGTGAACACCATCGTCTCGACGAGCCCGAAGCGCGTGGAGAGCCAGGCGGCGACGGGCGCCGACAGCCCGGCCAGGGCGTTCGCGGCGAAGAAGATGGCGCCTAACTGCGCGACGTCGACGCCGAAGCGGAGGTGGAACCAGTAGGCGACGATGCTCTGCACCACGAATCCGCCGCCGAACGCGTCGAGGCCGAAGAGCGCACTCAGCTTCAACACGGTCCTCTTCGACCGATGAAGGCCGAACCGAGCCGTCGACGACGATCGCGACTCGGGTTCCACCGCCCGGGAGACGGCGAGGAACAGCAGCGCGAGCGCCACCCCTGCCGCGGCGTAGCACCCGAGCACGATGCGATACGAATCGATCGCAGAGTGTCCGCCTGCCTGCAGCAGGCTCGAGGCGCCTCCTCCCGCGAGCGCTCCCGCGGCCGTCGCGAAGGAGCCCGCCATGCTGTACCAGCCGAAGGCGCGCGTGCGCCGCGCTGCGGGGAGAATCTGCGCGAGAGCCGCCTGCTCGATCGAGAGAAACGGGCCGGCTTCGTTTCCGCTCGGGCTGAGCACGCCGAGGAAGGCGACGATGACGACGACCATCGGCGATCGAGTGATCGCCAGGGTCGCGCCGGCGAGGGCGAGCATCCCTGCGCCCGCGACGAGCACTCGCCGTCGCCCCAGCCTGTCGGCCCACGTCGCCATCGCGAGTGAAAGCGCCGCATCGCCCATGAGGGTAATGGTGAAGACGACCCCGATGCGTGCCGGAGTGAAGCCCAACGCCTCGAGATGGAACGCGAGCACGATCGAGAGCCCGCCGAAAGCGAAGAGACGGACGATCCGCGCCGCGAAGAGGAGCGTCGTATCGATGCGGAGCCGGCCGAGGGTCACGGCTGGAGATTATAGATAGCGCAGTTGGATCGAGAGCAGCACGAGAGCGGATGGCAGATGGTTGGGAGCTTCGGCATTGTGTCGAACTGCCTGCTACGGAACGACTAAGCGCGGGTCGAAAGGAAAGGGCCTCGGGAGACCTATCGACGCCCGTGCAAAGTCAGCATGATTCGGATTCAACACGTAGTTGAACTCTTCGGGAACGACCACGCTGGGAACCTTGAGCGCAGCACCCTCCGCACGGAATACCCATGCGTCGCCGAGCGCCTGAGTCGATGCCGGCGGCGGATCGTCTCTCCAGTTGGTGGGAAGCACCAAGGATTCCAGAATCGTCACGAGAGACTCGTCCAACTCGATGGGAATCGCTGTGTATGCGGGAAGAACGCCACTCGGAAGATGCACGAGCGTCTCGACGAGAGCGAGCGAAAGTGTTGCAGATGTGTACACGACTGGGGTTCCCACGCTGTTCCAACGGCCACCAACCACTCTCGCTCCCTCACCATCCCAGGCGGACGCCAGGTACTTGGTCTTGGTGAGGCGCCAGATCGTCAACACTACGTGAGAACTCCCTGCTCGAGACGGTCGATCAGGGCTTCAACCTCACGTGCTCCAAGGTCAGTTTGCGCAAGGCGGAACGGGGGCTCGCCTCCAAGAGCCTTCGCTGGCGCTTGAAACCACGACCGTGCAGCGTGGACGTCACCTTCGAACAACTCGAGCGCCTTTGCAAAAAGCCTCGTCACTCGCAGGAGGCGATCAGACTCCTCCGGAGCAAGGCGACCCTGTTCCTTGCGACGGTGAAGGGTCCGCGGCGCAATCGCCACAAGCTCTCCGATATCACTCGTTGAGAACGACGTGTTCTTCTGAAAGCGCGTCAGTGTTTGAACTGGTAACCCCCTGGCCACCATCGTCAGGATCTTCTTCGAGTCGAACACCTTGAGTCCGACGAGAGAAACGAAGAGATAGGGGGTCGCGTGACCCGCCTTGGCTTTCTCCCAATAAGATTTGATGTCGGCGGATCCACCGCGAGCCTTTTCCACGAGTAGTGCTTGATCCATATCGACTCCTGCCATATGGCAGTATAGTTCCTGCCAATCGGCCTGTCAAACGGTGTAAGGGGACCTGGAGGTTCGCGGGGTAACGGTTGGAACGCAGTGCCGGTTGGTGCCGCACCTCGGCGCGACTTCGGGGTCAGGCCTCGCGACTTCGGGGTCAGGCCTCGAAACTATACTTTAGCGCTTCCTAAAGTACAGAATCGAGGCCTGATACGCATATGGGCATACCTAACGCGAAGGCTGGTACCTTCGCGGATCAAGGAGGTGCCCGATGCACGAATCACCACTCTACGCAGCGATTGATCTCCACTCGAACAACAGCTTCCTGACGATTCTGGACGCTTCAGACCAC
>JAMPYE010000300.1 GCA_023700825.1 Thermoanaerobaculia bacterium
ACAACTAACAACTAACAACTAACAACTAACAACTAACAACTAACAACTAACAACTAACAACTAACAACCCTCTCACCGCCGCCCGAACAGAGGCCGATCGAGCGAGAACCGGCCTGGGCCGAGGGCGATGAAGACGAGCGCGATGCAGAGATAGATCGCCGCCAGCTCGTACGATCCCCCGGCGCCTTTGGACACGAACGGATCGCCTCTTTCAATCGCGTGGAACCAGGTGGCGACGGCCATCGTCGAGGCGACACCGAGCGAAGCGAGGGGCGTGAGCAGACCCAGGATCCAGGCGAGCCCGCCGCCGAATTCGGAAAAGGCGGCAAGCGCCTGGAAGATACCGGGCGCGAAGGCGTCGGGGCCCATCCAGGTGAACGGGTTCTGAATCTTTCCCCAGCCGTGGAGCATGAAGGCGGTGCCTCCGACGAGGCGGATCACCAGCAGTGCCAGGTCGCTTGTCGTGTTGTATTCGGGTGTCGCGAAGAGTTTCCTGATTTCCATGACGGTCCTTTCGCTGGTGAACGATGAGCGGCGGTGTCGGGCTCGCCGTGTGGGGTCGTTGCCCAACGCGACTGCAATCGACGGGCCACGAACAGGTCGAGAGTGTACACGGTACATTCCCTCTTCCCTTCGTTCTGCTCCGTCGTCGTCGATGGACGAGTTTCACGCCGCGAACTGTGGCGGACGCGCGCGCAGGTGCATCCCGAGCATCGCGTCTACCCGATCGCCGACATGTCGCGCGAGCGAGAGGAACGTCGTCATCTTGCCGCCGAAGACCTTGACGAGCCCTGCGTCCGACTCGACGTGATACTCGCGACTGAGCGCCCCGAGGTCGGCGCGAGAGCCGATCAACGGACGGACGCCGGCAAAGCTGGATCGGATCTCGCTGCCGGTGGCCCGCGTCGCGAAGAATGCGTTGAAGCGTTCGAGGAGATATTCGATCTCCAGGCTCGACGGTGCGACGTCATCGAGAGAACCTTCGTGGACGACCTCAGTCGTTCCGATCATCGTCGCCCCCTTCCACGGGAGGACGAAGAAGATTCGCCGTTCGCCGGGCGAGGGGAGGAGCAGGCCGGTGTCGCTGACGAGGCGATCGAGGACGACATGGCTGCCGCGAACGAGCGCGAGCGCGCAACCCGACGAAATCGAGCTCGCGGCGAGCAGTTGGCCCATCCAGGGACCAGCAACCGCGATCACCGCGTCGTACTTCAGCTCCGTGCCGTCACGCATCTCGACGTGCCAAGCCGCATCGTTCCGCCGAAGCCGCTCGACGGGCGAGTGCTCCCTCGCGTCGAGGCCGTCGCGCACTGCCGAGCGGATCACGGTCCGGACGAGCTCGCGATCGTCGACCTGCGCATCCCAGAACTCGTATCCGCCGCGTAGCGCGTCGCGACGCAGAGGCGCGATCTTCGTGACTTCGTCGGCGCCCATCCATCGGTGCGACGGCAAGGCGCCGCGCCCTCCGAGGCGGTCGTAGAGCGCAAGGCCCGCTCCGATCATCCAGCGGGAGCGAGTCGAGCCGCCGAAGATCGGGAAGACGATCCGCAGAGGCCGCACGAGTGACGGCAGATGCTGGACGAGGAACGCGCGCTCTTCGAGCGACTCGCGGACGAGGCCGATGTGCCCCTGCTCCAGGTAGCGCAGGCCGCCGTGAATCATCTTCGTCGTCTTCGACGAGGTGGCCCAGCCAAACTCCCGTTTTTCGAAAAGTGTGACCCGGTAGCCGCGCCGGACGAGCTCCCAACCGATTCCCGCGCCGTTGATTCCGCCGCCGATCACTGCGATCGAAGGAGTGGCCACATCAGTGACAACGCGCCTCGTGGACGGTTTCGTCCTTGCGGCGGCTCGCGCGGGAATCGGCCCCTGCGAGGCTATCCCGCAGACGGGCAGGCGACGTATCCTTGAAACAACCCCGCGGGATCCTGCATTTGACTCTGCAGGCAGGGATGGAAGTGATCAAACGCCGCGACTCGCGCAACGACTTCCCCGAGGAGGAGAGTGGCAACGGCCTTCCGGCAGCGCCGTGCAAGGTCGACGAGGTGGCGAGCGGCGTCGCCTCGCCTTCCCTCGACATTGCCAGCACCGAGGAGCGGCTCAGCGAGGTGAACCGCGACCTCGCGCAGCTCTTCGAGGAAATGACCGAGGCGAGGCACCAGGCCGAGGCGCGTGCCTCGCAGCTGGCGGTCCTCAACCGCGTCACCGCCGCGCTGACCAACGTTGTTCAGATCGACGCGGCGCTGGACATCGTGGCTCGCGAGATGGTGAAGCTGCTCGACGCGAGAAGTTGCGGGATCACGCTGCTCGACGACCTGCGGACCAAACTCACCGTCGTTGCCGAGCACTCGCTCGGACGCGTCGAAAGCTCCGTGGGCCTCGACATCCCGCTCATCGAGGAGAACCTCTCGTCGGTGCAGGTAGTCGAGATGGCGAGATCGGTGATCGTGAGCGACGCGCAGCGCAACCCGCTCGCCGAGGCTCTTCGGGAGACCTTTCGGGAGCGTGGCACGCAGGCGTTGCTGATCGCGCCGCTCATCGTTCGCGGCGAGGTGATCGGGACGATCGCACTCGACACCGATCGAACCGATCGCGTCTTCGGCCCCGACGACGTCGCGCTTCTCGAGACGGTCGCGGGGCAGCTGGCGAGCTCGATTGAGAACGCACGGCTTTTCGCGGAGGAGCGGCAGTCGCGCCAGATCGCCGAACGCCTGCAGGCGGCCGCGCACGCGCTGAGCGAGAGTCTCGACCTTGGAGTCGTGCTCACCTCGATCCTCGACCAGATCAAGCAGGTCATCGACTACGACACCGCCAGCGTGCAGCTGGTCGAGGGAGACTCGATGCGCGTGCTCGCGGTCCGAGGTGTTCCCGACGAAGTGGTCGGGCACGCGCGGAAGTTCTCCGATTTTCCCTACAACGAGCGCCTTGCCTCCAATCCGCAGCCGATCGTCTTCGACATTGGCGAGGGCGACGCGCTGTGGAAGGCCGACGTCGACTCACTCGGCGCAGTGCGATGCAACATCGGCATTCCTCTCGTGGTGCGTGACAAGATCATCGGCGCGCTCACGCTCGACAGCCGCCAGCCTCACTTCTACTCGGAGAAGGACCTGCACGTCGCGACCGCCTTCGGGCGGCAGGCGGCGGTGGCGATCGAGAATGCGCGGCTTTACACCTCGGCGCAGCACGAGTTGCAGGACCGCATCCGCATCGAGGCGGAACTGCTCGGCGCAAAAGAGGCTGCGGATGCCGCGAGCCAGGCAAAGAGCGCGTTCCTTGCGACGATGAGCCACGAACTTCGAACGCCGCTCAACGCGATCATCGGCTTCTCGTCGGTGCTCGAAGCGGCGGTCGCCGACAAGCTGACCGAACGACAGCGAACTTTCCTCCACAACATCAATACCTCGGGCGAGTATCTTCTCGGGATCATCAACAACGTGCTCGATCTCTCCAAGATCGAGGCGGGGATCGTGTCGATGGACCTCGACCACGTCGACGTTGCCGGAAGCGTCGACGGGATCTGCCGCGTGCTGCGGGGGATGACGATGCCTCGGCGGATCAGTTTCATCATCGATATCGCGGATGACGTTGCCGAGATCGATGCCGATCCGCTCAAGTTCAAGCAGATCCTCTACAACCTGCTCTCCAACGCGGTGAAGTTCTCGCCCGACGGGGAGAAGGTCCGCGTGACGGCGCGTGCGCTGGCGGCGGCCGAGTCTCCGATTGCCCTCGACTCCGTCCGGGTCTCGGTGATCGACCGCGGCCTCGGCATCGACCCGTCGCAGCACGAACTGATTTTCAACGAGTTCCAGCAGGTTCCTTCGAGTTCCGGCCGCCCGGAAGGCACGGGACTCGGGCTCTCGCTCGTGAAGCGCTTCGTCGAGCTGCACCGCGGCGTCGTCAGCCTTCGCAGCACCCCGGGGGAGGGGAGCGAGTTCACGTTCGTCATGCCCAGAAGGCAGTCCTGAGTCCGGAGTCCTGAGTGCTGAGTAGGTCATGGCCGGCGAGTTAGGGGAAGAGGCAGGGAACCCGCGACCGGGGCTGCCTTAACTCTTGCTCCCTGCTTTTGTCTCCTGTACTGAGTACGCTGCTCTCGGGACTCAGCACTCAGGACGCAGCACTCAGGACTCACAACTCGGGGTGAGGTGATCGATGGCGTACAAGCAGGGCAATCCTCTCGTAAAGCTCGTGATTCTCGCGGTGGTCGTCTACGCGGGCTACAAGTTCGGGCTTCCGTGGGCGAAGGAGAAGAACCTCCTCCCCGGTTCCGGATCGTCGTCGCCGCGCGCGGCGCGCGACGCGGGCTGTCTCGAGCTGGCGGAGTCGGCGAGCGGAGTGTGGGCGAGCGGCTTCAGCCGGTTCATGAACCCGCCGGTCGATCCGGCCGCCTGGGGAGAATTCCGCTCCGAAGTCGACGGCGCGATCTCGCGCGCGAGGTCGGGTTGCGGATGTGCCGAGGAGTCGTGTGGCAAGGCGAAGGAAGCGATGTCTGCGCTGAGGAGCCTGCTGTCGGAGATGGATGCAGCGGTTCGCAGCGGCGGACCGCCGTCGTCCGACGTGGTTCGCGCGCAGGAGCGGGTCGATTTCCTCCTCGACGAGGCGCGATCGCTCACGAATCAGGGGAAGTAGACGGAAGCGGGCGCGTCAGGCGGCCGGCGGCTTCCTCAGGAGGAAGTCGAGCGACGCGCCCGGCTCGTACTCCTCGGGTGGCTTGCCGGGCTGGAACAGGCGCGCGAGCGTCGCTCCGCCGAGCTCCACGTGCGGCTCCTCGACCGATAGCCACGCCCCTTCGCGCAGCCCGAGAACCGGAATCCTGTTCATCTCGTGGAACTCGCGGATCCGATCCTCCCGCGTCTCGCCCATGTGCTTCGATGACGGGTCGGGATCGACGTAGTGCGGGTTGATCTGGAAGGGGATGAGGTTCAGCGCCGCGAAGCTCGGCGGCTCGACGATCGGCATGTCGTTCGTCGTGCGGATCGTGGGACAAGCCATGTTCGTCCCGGCCGAGGCGCCCATGTAGGGCATGCCTCCCTCGACGCGGCGGCGGATCGGCTCGATGAGCTTCAGCTCGTAGAGAGTATTGAGCAGCCGGAATGTGTTGCCACCGCCGATGAAGATCGCGAGGGCGTTCTCGACGGCTTCCTCTTCGTCGTCAACGTCGTGGAGCGAGTCGACCTCGATCCCGAGGTCGGCGAAGCGGGCTCGAACTTTCTGGGCGTAGGCTTCGCGATCGTGGAGGGCAAAGGGAACGAACAGCAGGCGCTCGACATCGCCAAGGAAATCCTTGATCTCCTCGGCAGCATGATCGAGGAAGCCCCGTCCATGCATCGTCGAGTTGCTCAGCAGCATCAGTCGTTTGGACATTCGTTCTCTCCGGCGCGGGGCCGGCGCCGCGGGCATTGTAAGACAGGTCAAAGGTCATCGGTCAAAGGTCGAAGCAGGCAATGGGGCCGCGACGTGGAGTGCGCAAACGCAGCTTGAGCCATTTCTCGCCGAAGCGAAGCTCCGGCTCCGCATGTTGCGAAGGAAAAGCGGAAGCTGTCGCTTCCTCCGAGGAAGAGCGAAAGCGGAGCTTTCGCGCTCCACATGAACCCTCGCCTCTCGGCCTGCCAGTCGCCTCTAGCCCTTGGCCTTTGCGATATCCCCGAGCCGTGCCGCGGCGGCGCGGAGATAATCGGCCGGGGACAGGATGAGTTGCACGCCGCGAACGCCGGCAGAGATCGAGATCGTCTCGAAGAGCTCGATCGTCTCGTCGGCCCAGGCCGGGTACGCCTTCTTGCAGCCGAGGACGGTGACGCCGCCGCGGATGTACCCGGTCAGCGGCTGGACTTCCTTCAGAGGGACCGTGTCGACGCTTCGGTCACCGGTGA
>JAMPYE010000301.1 GCA_023700825.1 Thermoanaerobaculia bacterium
ATTCTGCTGCGAAAGTTCTTCCTCGAAGTGGCCGTAGTGTGGCGCAGACACTCTTGTCTGCGCGCGGCGCGGAGCGCCGCATTGGAGCGTCCGGAGAAGCGGCGGGCCAAGACACGCCGCGCCCCGACGAGTCGCCTTCGGCGACGCGCAGGCAGGAGTGCCTGCGCCACACAAGGCTCTACTTCGTTCAGCGGTGGTCGTCAGCCACCGGGGATGCCTACATTCTCAATTCGGTGCTGGCGCGCCCCCCCCCCCGTCTCGCCTCGCCGCGGGATTTGTGGTATCTGAGAACCTTCAACCTGAGGTTGGAGAGGATACGTGTCGATGACCGATGTCAGCCACCCCCCGACGAGCCAGCAGTTCACGCGCGAGAGCATCATCGCGGACTACCGACTCGCCTACCGGAGCCGTCAGGCCAGCCTGATCGGCCGGCGTGAGGTGCTCACCGGGAAGGCCAAGTTCGGGATCTTCGGCGACGGCAAGGAAGTTGCCCAGCTCGCGATGGCGCGTGCCTTCCGAAACGGCGACTTCCGCTCCGGCTACTACCGCGACCAGACGTTCATGCTCGCGAAGGGGATGGTGACGCTCGAGCAGTTCTTCGCCCAGCTCTACGCGAATCCCGACGAGGAGCACGACCCCTCGTCGGCCGGCCGTTCGATGAACTGCCACTTCGGCACGCGGATGCTGAATCCCGACGGGTCGTGGAAGAGCATCGCCGACTCGCCGAACTCCTCGGCCGACCTCTCGCCGACGGCGTCGCAGATGCCGAGGCTCGTGGGGCTCGGTTACGCCTCGCGCCTCTACCGCGAGCTCGCGGAGCTGCGGCACATGACCTCGTTCTCCCATGAGGGGGACGAGATCGCCTTCGGGACGATCGGGAACGCGAGCTGCGCCGAGGGGATGTTCTGGGAGTCGGTCAACGCCATCGGCGTGCTCCAGGCTCCGGTGATGCTCTCGATCTGGGACGACGGCTACGGCATCTCGGTGCCTAACGAGTTCCAGCACACGCGCGACCTTTCCGAGATGCTCTCGGGCTTCCAGCGGAAGGGCGGGACGCGAGGGTACGACATCTACCGCGTGCGCGCGTGGGACTATCCGGCGCTGTGCGAGACCTACCTGAACGCGGCGGCGATCGTCCGGATGGAGCACGTCCCGGCGATCATCCACGTGGTGGAGGTGACGCAGCCGCAGGGGCATTCGACCTCCGGAAGCCACGAGCGTTACAAGTCGAGGGAGCGGCTCGACTGGGAGACCGAATACTGCTGCAACATGAAGATGCGGGGCTGGATGATCTCCCAGGGCATCGCGACCGCGGCGGAGCTCGAAGCGTTCGAGCACGAGGACCTGGCGATGGTGCGCGAGGCGCAGCACAGCGCGTGGGATGCCTGCCGCAAGCCGATCGAAGAGGAGAAGCGCGGGATGCTCGCCATCGCGCGCGAAGTCGCCGCCGCCTCGCCGGCCCGTGCCGAGATCGAGCAGGTCGTCGCCTCGCTCGACCGGATGCCGGTCGCGCTGCGTCGCGACCTGCTGCGCGCGACGTCGGACATTCTCGTGCTGGCTCGAGGGGAGTCGCACCCGTCGCTCGTGACGCTCGCCGCGTGGCGGAGGTCGGAGCTCGGCGTGAACCTCGATCGCTACGGGTCGGACCTTCACTGCGACGGGGACCGGTCGGCGTTGTCCGTGCCGGTCGTCCCTCCGGTCTTCTCCGACGCGTCGCAGACGATGGACGGCTTCCGCGTGCTGAACCACTGCTTCGACAAGGCGCTCGAGCGCATGCCGAACCTCGTCGCCTTCGGCGAGGACGTCGGCAAGCTCGGCGACGTGAACCAGGGCTTCGCCGGGATGCAGGAGAAGTACGGGCCGCTGCGCGTGAGCGACACGGGGATCCGGGAATGCACGATCGTCGGACAGGCCATCGGGCTCGCGCTTCGCGGCATCCGGCCGATCGCGGACATCCAGTACCTCGACTACGTCCTCTACGGCCTGCAGCTGATGTCCGACGACCTGGCGTCGCTGCGGTGGCGGACGAAGGGCGGGCAGATGGCGCCGGTGATCCTCCGGACGCGCGGCCATCGTCTCGAGGGGACGTGGCACTCCGGCTCGCCGATGGGCGGGATCATCAACCTCATCCGCGGGATCTACGTCTGCGTGCCGCGCAACATGGTGCAGGCGGCAGGCTTCTACAACACGCTGCTGCAGTCGGACGACCCGGGGCTCGTGATCGAAGTGCTGAACGGCTATCGCGTGAAGGAGAAGCTGCCCGACAACATCGGAGAGTTCACGGTTCCGTTAGGCGTCCCCGAGGTGCTGCGCGAGGGGAACGACGTGACGCTGGTGACCTACGGCGCGACCTGCCGGATCGTGATGGAAGCGGCGGAGCTGCTGGCGCGCGTCGGGATCGACGCGGAGGTGATCGACGTCCAGACGCTGCTCCCCTTCGACCTCGGCGGGCGCATCGTCGAGTCGATTCGCAAGACGAACCGTGTCGTGTTCGTCGACGAAGACGTGCCGGGCGGCGGCTCGGCGTACATGCTGCAGGAAGTGCTCGAGCGCCAGAAGGGCTACGAGCTGCTCGACAGCGAGCCGCGCACTCTCGCCTCGAAGGCGCATCGCCCGGCCTACGGCTCGGACGGTGACTACTTCTCGAAGCCCAACCGCGAGGAGGTCTTCGCGACCGTGTACGAGCTGATGCACGAGGCGGCGCCGGGGAAGTACCCGATGTTCTATTGAGGACCCGGATCCTCTCCGCGATCGACGAACAGCCGGGCTCGGGCTCGGGATCGGGCTCGGGATCGGTTGGCGTCGCGGAGCGACGAAGGATCGGTAGCACCCGGCTTCAGCCGGGTGGACGCGGGTTGGATCCAGACGCGCCGCGGGGCGGCGCAGGAGCGGGCGGGCGTGCGGCGATCGTTCACTGGTGAGCGCCACGGGTCAGTCGTCATTCCGGCGGCGCCTTCGCCACGACCACCCGCTCTTCCTGCGGTGTGCTTCCGCCGGACGACTGCGCGCCGGCGATCCACGGCAGCAGGAACAGAAGCGAGAAGATGATGGCGAGCCATCGTTCGAGCGTGTAGTCGCTGCCGATCTGTTTCATGTCCATGGTGTCGTCCCTCCGTCGTCTTTCGACACCCTCATGAAACCGCCGCATCGCGGCGCGAGTCGGTTCCGTGCGAGGCGAAGTGAGGGAAAGATTGCGGCGGGATTGTGGCGGTCCATGTGGAGTGCGCAAGCGAAGCTTGCGCCCTTCCTAGCCGAAGCGAAGCTTCGGCTGGTTTCGATCCCGTGCTGGAAGAGAAGGGGAGCGGAAGCTCACGCTTCCGCCGAGGAAGGGCGAAAGCTTCGCTTTCGCACTCCACATGGGAGCTTCGGCTGGGTTTTGCTCCCGCGCTGGACGAGAAGGGGAGCGGAAGCTCACGCTTCCGCCGAGGAAGGGCGAAAGCTTCGCTTTCGCACTCCACATGTAGAATCTGTGTATGGGACGGATCGCCGTCGTCGATGACGAGGAGAACATCCGCGAGACGGTCGCGTTCGCGTTGAAGCGCGAGGGCTGGAGCGTCGAGCTCTACGCCGACGGGCTCGAGGCGTGGGAGGCGTTCCTCGAGTCGCCGCCCGACCTGGTGATCCTCGACATCATCATGCCGCGCGTCGACGGGCTCGAGCTCTGCCGGAGAATCCGCAAAACCTCGGAGACGCTTCCGATCATCTTCCTCACCTCGCGCGACGACGAGTTCGACCGGGTGCTCGGGCTGGAGCTCGGCGCCGACGACTATCTCTGCAAGCCGTTCTCGATGCGCGAGCTCGTCGCGCGCGTGAAGGTCCTGTTTCGCAGGCTCGCGGCGACGAAGGCGAAACGGGAGACCGAGCCGGGCGACCGGATCCGCGCGGGGCAGCTCGAGCTCGACCTGCAGCGCTACGAGGCGACGTGGAAGGGCGAGCGGGTCGGGCTGACGGTCACCGAGTTCATGATGCTTCGCGCGCTCGTGCGCCATCCGGGGCACGTGAAGACGCGCGAGCAGTTGATGAAGGAAGGCTATCCCTACGACACGTTCGTCAGCGACCGCACGGTCGACAGCCACGTGAAGCGGTTGCGCCGGAAGTTCGAGTCGGCCGACCCGTCGTTCGACGCGATCGAGACGGTCTACGGGTTAGGCTACCGCTACGGCGCGGGTGAGCCGAAGTGACGCGCCGCAACCCGGGCTGCTGAGGATGTCGCAATGGCGCTGCGACAGTTCGTCTCGCGGATCTCGGTAAGGCTGCTGGCGTTCAACGTCCTGCTGGTCTTCCTCCCGCTCTCCGGCGTCTTCTTCCTCGGTGAATACGAGCGCAGGCTCGAGGACTCGCTCGACAGGGCGCTGGTCGCGGAGGCGGAGGTGCTCGCGGCGGCCCTCTCGGGAGACGTGTCGCTCGACGGAGACGAAGTCCGTCGCGTCGTCGCGAGGCTGGGCGAGGGTCGCCCGTCGCGGCTCCGGGTACTCGACAGCACCCGTGTCGTCATCGCCGACTCGCGCCCCGCGGCGGCGCTGCGACCGGCCGCGGCGCAGGGCGAAACGGCAGCGAGGGGCAGCTTCCTTTATCGTTTCGGCGCGGCGTTGACGTCGATTCCTCGTGCGATGTTCGGCACGTCGGAGTTGCTGCTGCAGCCCGCCGACTACTACGAAGCGTCGTCGCGCCTGCAGGGCGCGGAGGTGCAGGCGGCGTTCCGCGGCGAGCTCGGGAGGCAGTCGAGAACGACGGCGGGCGGCGAGCGCTCGGTGACGCTCTACCGCGCGGTGCCGATACGACGCGGCGGAGAGGTCGTCGGCGTGGTGCTCGCCACGCAGACGACGCAGCGCCTGCTGCGTGATCTCTACGTCGTCCGTCTCGGCATCGCGCGGATCACGGTGATCTCGCTCGCGGTCGCGGCGGTGCTGAGCCTCTGGATCGCGGCGACGATGGTCGGGCCGATCTCGAAGCTGCGTCGCGAGGCGGGAGAGATCGTCGACCGCCGCGGGCGGCTGCGCGGGAAGTTCAGCGGCTCCGACAGGCTCGACGAGGTCGGGGACCTCTCACGCGCGCTGGAGACGCTGACGAGCTCGCTCGAGCGCCACATCCGCTTCATCGAGAGCTTCTCGGCCGACGTCTCGCACGAGTTCAAGAACCCGCTCGCGTCGATCCGCACCGCGACGGAGATGCTGTCGGAGGTCGCCGATCCCGCGTCGCGCGATCGGTTCCTCCGCGTGGTGCAGCAGGAGGTCGCGCGGATGGAGAGCCTGCTGTCGGGGATCCGCGAGGTCACGCAGCTCGACGCAGACCTGCCCGGCGAGGCGAGGGAGGAGGTCGGCGTGGGCGAGGTCGCCGGCCAGGTGGTCGACGGGTTCCGGCTTCGCGAAGGCGACCGGATCGAGATCCGTTATCGAAGACCTGACCCCGATCCGCGGGTGCGGGTTGCCCGCGACCGCCTCGCTCAGGTGCTCGAGAACCTCCTCGACAACGCGGCGGGCTTCACGCCTCCGGGCGGTGCCGTCGACGTGTCGGTGGGGGAGGAGGAATCGCGGGTGGTGATCGCGGTCGCCGACGGAGGCCGCGGCATTCCCGAGGAGCACATCGGTCGCATCTTCGACCGTTTCTTCAGTTACAGGCCGGGCGAGCCGCGCGGAGGCGGCCGCCACGTCGGTCTCGGGCTCTCGATCGTGAAGACGATCGTCGACGGCTACGGCGGCACGATCGAAGCGTCGAACCGCGCCGAGGGCGGCGCGCGGTTCGAGGTTAGGCTTCCGAAGAGCAGGTGAGCCCGGGGGGGCGCGGGTTGTTCGATTGCGCGAATAGTCGGGCTGACGAGCGGTGCGCTGACGCGCAA
>JAMPYE010000302.1 GCA_023700825.1 Thermoanaerobaculia bacterium
ACGGACAGCCGGACTCGGAGCCCGTCGCCTGCTTTGACCTCTGACCTCTGACCTCTGACCTTTGACCTTCAATCTGCGACCTCTGCACTGCCTTCTGGCCTCTCGCCTGTTGTCCTGCCATGCCCTTCCTGCTAGATTCCCCGCGCATGCTGATACTCCCTTACAAAGGCATCAATCCGACCATCGGCGAGCGTGTGTACATCGCGCCCAACGCGACGATCGTCGGTGACGTGACGATTGGCGACGACTCGTCGATCTGGTTCGGAACGGTGGTGCGCGGCGACGTGCATTCGATCCGGATCGGGGCGAGGTCGAACATTCAGGACAACTGCGTCGTCCACGTGACGAACGGCACGTGGCCGACCGTGATCGAGGACGACGTGACGATCGGCCACGGCGTGATCGCTCACGGCTGCACGATCCGGCGGGGCTGTCTCATCGGCATGGGAGCGAGGCTTCTCGACGGCTGTGTGATCGGCGAACAGTCTCTCGTGGGCGCGGGGGCTCTGGTGACGGAAGGGATGGAGATCCCTCCGCGGTCGCTGGTGATCGGCTTCCCGGCGCGAGTGCGCCGCGAGCTGACCGCGGAGGAACTCGAGAGGCTCCGTCAGTCGCCGTCGAACTACGTGGATTACAAGAACGATTACCTCGCCGACGCGAAGGAGACGCGATGAATACCAACGAGCGCACACATGCAGGAACGCTTCGCGTGCAGGACGCCGGGCGTGAGGTGGTTCTCGCGGGCTGGGTGCAGAAGCGTCGCGACTTCGGCGAGTTGATCTTCGTCGATCTGCGTGACCGCAGCGGAATCTGCCAGGTGGTCGTCGACCTGGAGCAGACGGAGGCCGCGGTCGTGGCGGCCGCCCAAGAGGTTCGTTCGGAGTTCGTCGTGCGGGTGCACGGCAAGGTCGTGGAGCGTGCCGCGGAAACGAAGAATCCGAAGATGCCGACGGGCGAAATCGAAGTGGTCGCCTCGAGCGTCGAGATTCTCGCAAAGTCCGACACGCCCCCGTTCGCGATCGAGGACGACTCGAACGCCGCCGAAGAGCTGCGGTTGAAGTACCGCTATCTCGACCTCCGTCGCGGTTCGCTGACGAAAAACTTCCTCCTCCGGGACAAGGTGTCGTGGAAGGTGCGCGACTACCTGCATCGCACCGGCTTCCTCGAAATCGAGACGCCGATCCTCACGAAGTCGACGCCCGAAGGGGCACGCGACTTTCTCGTGCCGAGCCGCGTCCACAACGGTGAGTTCTACGCTCTGCCACAGTCGCCGCAGCTCTTCAAGCAGCTCCTCATGGTCGCCGGCATGGAGCGCTACTATCAGATCGCGCGCTGTTTCCGCGACGAGGATCTCCGCAGCGACCGCCAGCTCGAGTTCACGCAGATCGACGTCGAGGCGTCGTTCATCGACGAGGAGTTCATCTACGCGCTGATCGAGGGATTGTTCGCCGAGGTCTTCCCGCTCGCAGGCATTCCGGCTCCGACCCCGTTTCCCCGCATGACGTGGCAGGAATCGATGGACCGCTACGGCATCGACCGCCCCGACACCCGCTTCGGGATGGAGATCCGCGACCTGTCCGGGGCGATCGAAGGGCTCGACTTCGCGCCGTTCAAGAGCGCGCTGGCCGAAGGCGGAATGGTCCGAGGCATCGTCGCGCCGAACGGGGCGAACTTCTCGCGCAAGCGGATCGACGAGCTGACCGAGTACGCGAAGGTGTTCGGGGCCACGGGGCTCGTATGGATCAAGTTCGACGCCGAGACCGGTTCGTCGATCAAGAAGTTCCTCACGCCCTCGTCGATCGAGTCGCTCCAGAAGGCGCTCGGGGCCGGGCAGGGGAGCATCGCTTTCGTCGTCGCCGGCAAGCCTAACGTCGTCTGCGATGCACTTGCCAACCTGCGTCTCCGCCTCGGCCGCGAGGAGAACCTGATCCCGGCGGAGAGCTGGAACTTTCTCTGGGTCGTCGACTTTCCGCTCCTCGAGTGGGACGAGGACGGGAAGCGGTGGGCCGCGCGGCACCATCCGTTCACCTCGCCGAAGCTGGCCGACGTCGGGAAGCTCGAGAGCGATCCGGGCACGGTGAACGCGCGCGCCTACGACGTCGTGCTCAACGGGCTCGAACTTGGCGGCGGCAGCATCCGGATCAACGACACGAACCTGCAGTCGCGGATGTTCTCGACGCTCGGGATCGGCGAGGAAGAGGCGCGGAGCCGGTTCGGCTTCCTGCTCGACGCGTTCCGCTTCGGAGCTCCGCCCCACGGCGGTATCGCGCTCGGCCTCGACAGGATGGTGATGCTCATGTCCCGCTCGCAGTCGATCCGGGACGTGATCGCCTTCCCGAAGACGGCACGCGCGCAGTGCCTGATGACCGAGGCGCCGTCGCACGTCGACGACGCGCAGCTGCGCGAGCTCGGCATCGCGCTGAGGAAGAAGCCGGAGTGACGGGATTCACGCGAACGGTCCGGCACGGCTCGCACGACTGCGTCGTGCACGTCGGCGTCGGGCTGATCGAGCGGCTCGGCGAGCTCACCGAGCGCCACCGGAGCAGGTTTCTCGTCGTCGCGAAGCCGGTATACGAGCTGTTAGGCGCATCGATCGCGCGCGCCCTCTCGGGCATCGAGCCGATCGTCATGGCCGACGAGGAGCGCGAGAAGGGTCTGGCGTCGGTCGACGCGATCGTGACTGCGCTCCTCGAGCGCGGCGCGAGACGTGACGCGACGGTGATCGTCGTCGGCGGCGGCGTCGCGGGTGACACCGCGGGCTTCGCGGCCGCGATCTACCTCCGCGGGGTGAGGCTCGTGCACGTGCCGACGACGCTGCTCGCGCAGTGCGACAGCAGCATCGGCGGGAAAGTCGCCGTCAATCATCGACTCGGGAAGAACCTGATCGGCGCGTTCCACCCGCCGGCGATGGTGATCTCGGACGTGTCGGTGCTCCAGACTCTGCCGAGGCGCGAGATCCTCTCCGGGACGTACGAGGCGCTCAAGAGCGGCGTGATCGGTGACGCCGCGCTTTTTGATCTGACCGAGACCCAGGTGGGCGCCGTCCTCGAGCGCGATCCGCAGGTGATGCTCGAGCTCGTCTCGAGATCGGTCGAGGTGAAGGCGGCGATCGTCGAGATGGACGAGCGGGAAGGGGACCAGCGACGCCTCCTCAACTACGGACACACGCTCGGCCACGGGATCGAGACGGTGCTCGACTACGCAGGCATGTCGCACGGCGAGGCTGTCTGCTGGGGAATGATCGGAGCGAATGCCGTGGCCGTGAGACGTCGCCTCCTCGACGTGCGCGTCGCCGAGAGGATCTCGCGCGCAGCGCTCGCGTACTCGCCCTCTCCCATCCCTCCCGGAGTCGACCGTGCGTCGATCCTCGCCGCGGTCGGCCACGACAAGAAGTTCACCTCGTCCTCGATGGTGATGGCGCTGGCGCGGGAGATTGGCCGCTGCGAGGTGGTCGAAGTGACTGCGAGCGACCTCGAGGCTGGAGCCGACGCGATGCTCGACGCGTCGGCGGCGTTCCGCGGCTGAGCCTTCAAGGGTGACGGTTTACGGGGCTCACGGTGCCGCGAAGGCGGGCACGCGTCGCCACGAACTCAGGCAACGCGGCGAAGGGGAAGCTTGAGCACCATGCTGGTGCCGACTCCCTGGAGGCTCGACACCGTGACGGAGCCTCCGTGCGCTTCGATGACCTGCTTGACGATGTAGAGCCCGAGCCCCGTGCCGGCGCCGCCGCGAACCGATTTGCTCTTGCTCTGCTTGTACTTCTCGAAGATGCGCGAGAGATCCTCGGGGCTCATTCCGACGCCGGTGTCGGTGATCGTGACGACGATCGAATCGTTGTCGGCATCTCCGCGGAGCAGCTTCGCTCCGACGGCGATCACGCCTTTTTGCGGCGTGAACTTGACCGAGTTCGACACGAGGTTGATCACGGCCTGCGTCAGCTTCTCGGCGCTGCCGTGAATCATCGGCAGGTCGGAGCCGTGCGCCGTGAGCAGATGAACCTCGTCGCGCGAGGCGACCGACTGCAGGCTCTTCACCGAGCGCCGGAGAATTCCGGCGAGGTGGACCGGGTCCCTCTCCACCTCGAAATTGCCCGACTCGATCTTCGAGAAGTCGAGCAACTCGTTGATGAGCCCCATCATCCGCTCCGACTCGCGCGAAGCCTCGAGCAGCAGTTCCTCGTGCATCGGGTCGAGGCGCGTTTCCTGGGAGGAAAGGACGAATTCGAGCGTTCCCTGGATGCCGGAGAGCGGCCCCCGCAGGTCGTGCACGATCATCGACGTGAAGTCGGACTTGGCCTGTTCCATCTCCCGCTGGCGGGTGACGTCGTCGAACGTGAGGCCCACCTTCGTCGCGGAGTCGTCGTTGTCGAAATGGACCCTGCTGATTCGATACGTCCGGCTCTGGAACTCCGCCTCGATCGACTCGCTCCTGTCGCGTGCAGAGAACAGGAGCTGAAGCCATCCACGCTCGCCGCTGACGTTCGTCTTCGCCGCCTTGGCGACCCAGAGCTCAGCGTCGTCTCCGAACGTCTTCGCGAAGGCAAGGTTGCGATAGTCGATCTCTCCCTTGTCGGTCAGGATCGCGATCGGGAGCTCGAGATTGTCGAGCAGGCTCAGGGCGAAGTCGGTCATTGGGGCACCATGATCGCCTTCTGCTGCTGGAGGCGCGCGAGGTTGAAAAGGGTCGAGAACGGGTCGAAGGGGCTGAGCTTGAGCAGTTTCTCGATGTTCGTGCGACCGTCGATGAGGGAGATCAGGTACCCCTCTTGCGCGGAAAGGTTGAATCGCCCGAAGTCGGCGAGGAACTCGGGGCTCAGCTTCGGGATGGCCCGGATTCCCTGCGCGTTCGAGAGAAAGTCCTTCACCACTACCGATCTGAGGATTTCGATGTACCCGCGAAGGCAGATCTCCTCGGGATGGCGGTTTCGCTCCTCGAACAACCACGACAACGTCTGCCACGGCCCCAGTTCGCTGAGACGGGCAGAAATGGTCTCCGGCCACCCTGCGGGCGAGCCTCCACTTTCGAGCGTGCTTTGCGCCGACGACATCGAACGCTATTCTATCCAAAGTTAGCCCGACGCGAGCAGCGGCGAGGCAACGATTCGCAAAACGAACCTCGATGACCAATCCTCCGACAGAGTCCCCCCGGATCCCGCCGCCCCGCAAGCGGCGGCTGCGCTCGCGCCTTCTCCCTCTCTTCGTCGTGATGGCGCTTGGGGTTCCGGGCGGATTCCTCGCGGCGCGGATCATCCACATCCCGCTGGTCGAGACGCTCGACACCTACAGGCCGAGCGTGATCACGCGGCTCTACAGTCGCGACGGCCGCCCTTACGCCGAGTACGCGATCCAGCGGCGGATGATGGTCTCGAAGAAGGAGATGTCGCCGCACCTGATCAACGCCCTCATTGCGACCGAGGACGCGAACTTCTACGACCACGGAGGCATCGACCCGAAGGCCGTGGCGCGCGCCATCTACAAGGACGTGATGACGCAGAAGAAGGCCGAGGGGGCCTCGACGCTGACGATGCAGCTCGCACGTCAGGTGTTTCTCACGCCGGAGAAGAGCTGGCGTCGAAAGCTCAACGAGGTCTTTCTCGCAATCGAGATCGAGAAGTACTTCACGAAAGACCAGATTCTCGAGATGTACGCGAATCAGGTCTACCTTGGCGACGTCTACGGAGTCGAGGCCGCTGCGCGGCACTACTTCGGCAAGAACGCGAAGGATCTGACGATTCCCGAAGCGGCGCTGATCGCGGGGATGGTGCAGCGCCCTGCGAAGCTCTCACCGATCACGCATCCCAAGGAGTCGCTCGACCGCCGCAACC
>JAMPYE010000303.1 GCA_023700825.1 Thermoanaerobaculia bacterium
ACTTCGCGCTGGTTCTTCCCGATCGCGCAGTGAATGCCGAGGCCGGTGACCGCGAGCCTGATCGTGACGTCCGCGATTCTCATGTCGACTCGCTCCCGGCGTCTCCGTCGTCCGAGCCTGCCAGGTAGAAGCGGGCGCGCGCGAACTCGGTCTCGCCGTCGAGCGCAACGCCGTCGAAACGATGGATTCTTCCGAACGACTTCACGAGACGCACCTTCAGGCGGAAAGACTCGCCGCCGAAGAGCGCGTGATCGATGCGGGCCTCGTCGATGGCGCTGAGGAAGCCGGGCTCGGACGAGCCGCGGAAGGCGAGCACGCCCGCCGTCTGCGCCATCGCCTCGATCACCATGACCTCGAGCGGCATTCCGGAGCCGAGCGAATCGGCGGCCGAATGGTGGAAGATCCCCTCGGCGTGCTCGTCGTCGACGATCTCGATGTGCGAGGTGGCCCGGAACGGGATCTGGTGAGGCAGCCCCGCGAGCGGAGAGCTCAAGCCTCGACCTTCGCCTCGGTGCGCTCCTTCACGAAGCGTGCGAGGCTGGCGATCGAGCTGAAGTGCTCCCGCGCGGACGACTCGTTCTTGATCTTGAGGCCGAACTCGCTCTCGAGCATCACGACGATCTCGAGAGCGTCGATCGAGTCGAGGCCGAGCCCGCCCTCGAAGAGCGGATCGTCGTCGCCGATGTCGTCGGGTGTCATGTCTTCGAACTTGAGGCGCTCGATGAGGAGCTCCTTGAGGCGGTGTTTCAACGAGTCGAGATCAGGCAAGGCTTCCCTCCGAAGCGTGAGCGTGGCGGCGCGCCGGCTCCGGCAGCGCGGCCCATGAGATTTCCGGTGCGATGACGGAGAAGAGCTTCTGCATTCGCACGAGCCAAAAGAAGAAACGAAGTTTGAACCAGTCGCGGTTCCGGTCGAAGATCCGCCCCGCCAGCACGCCGATCACCGGGTCGAGGAGACCGAAGCGCTCGGAGGGCTGCAGGAAGACCTCGAGGAACTCGCGGTGGTAGAAGTTCTCGATGAACTCGAAGTAGCGCGCGAGCGCCCGGCGAAGGGCCTTCGTGTAGGCGCGGAACCCGGCCTGCGAGCCGGTCCGCAGATAGTCGTCGAGCGCGGGCGCGACGAGCTCGGCCGACTTCATCGCGACGAAGACGCCGGTCGAGAAGATCGGGTCGAGAAACCCGGCCGAATCGCCGACCAGGGCGTAGTTCGTCCCGAACGGCTTCGCCATGCTGTAGGAGAAGTCCTTCCGCGCGTGAACCTCCGAGACGCGGCGCGCGCCCGTCATCCGCTGCGCGACGTAGGGCGTCGACGCGATCGACTGCTCGAGCAGCTCCTGCGGCGAGAGGCCGCAGCTCTTCGCGTGGTCGCGCTCCACGACGATGCCGACGCTCGTCGTCGTCGCGGTGAGCGGGATCATCCAGAACCAGGCGCCGCGGATCGCGACGATCACCGTGTTGCCGGCCTCGATGTCTTCGCCGTTAGGCGCGACCCCCTCGTAGTGCGCGAAGAACGAGACTTTCCGGAGCACCGCGTCTTCGACCCGCCCGCCGACCTTCCGGCCGACGACGTTGCCGAGGCCACTCGCGTCGAGCACGAAGCGGCCCTCCAGCTCGAAGGGCTCGCCGTCCGAGGTGACGCCGGAGACCTTCGCGCGCGCCGGGTCGGAGAGGTCGACGTCGCGCACGGCCGCGCCCTCGCGGACCTGCACGCCGTTGCGCGCGGCGTTTCGGAGGAGGATCTCGTCGAAGACCGCGCGCGTCACCTGGAACGTCTTCCAGTACTTCTCCTCGAGCGTCCGGCTGAACCGGAAGGTGGCGCGCGGCCCGCCGGTGCCGGTCGTGAACTCGGCGCCGTGCTTCTCGACGAAGCCCTGGGCCGCGACTTCGTCCCAGACCCCGAGCTCGCGGAGCAGGTCGTTGTTGTAGGGAAGCAACGACTCGCCGATCTGGAAGCGCGGAAAGGTCTCACGCTCCAGGAGCGTGACGCGGTGCCCCTTCCGCGCGAGCAGCGTCGCGACGGCAGAGCCGGCTGGACCTCCGCCGACGACGATCAGATCGTGGTCACTCATGCAGGAAAATGCGCGGGACGGCCCGAGACCGCCGGCGGCCCGATTCTATACCCACCTTGACGCTCGAAAAATCCTACCGCTATCCTTCGCGGCTGGTCACCTGATGCCAACCTCTCCCCAGCCCCACCGTTCGAACGCCTCGATCGCGGAATCGTTCTCCCTCCTGGCCGCCGGGAATCCCGGGTGTCCCGCGGTGATCGATGGAGAAGCGGGCTTCGTCACCTCGCGCGCCGCGCTCGCGGCGCGGAGCGACGAGCTCGGCGCGCTGCTCGCCGCGGCCGGAGTCGGGGCGGGACACCTCGTCGCGATCCAGCTTCCCAACTCGGTCGACTTCCTCGCGGCCGCGCTCGCCACGATCCGCGCCGGAGCGACGGTGGTGCCGATCGACCGCGACACGCGCGCCGGAGAAGCGGCCGCGATCGTTGCCCACCTCGGCGTCCGCGCCCTCGTGACCCGCGACGCCGCGAGCGCGGCTTCGGTCGCACGCCTCGACGGAGAGTCGCGCATCGAGCTCGACGAGCCGATCCCGCTTCTGAAGCTGACGTCGGGATCGACGGGCCTCCCGAAGGGGATCCTCACGAGCGAGCGCAACCTCGTCGCCGACTGCCGCAACATCTGCACGACGATGGGCATCGCGCCCGAGGACCTCAATCTCGGCGCCATTCCCTTTTCACACTCGTACGGCTTCTCGAACCTCGTGACGCCGCTCCTGCTGCAGGGGACGGCGATCGTCGCGACGAACGTCTACCTCCCTCTCTCGATTCTCGACCTCGCAAACCGCCACCGCTGCACGGTGATCCCGGGCATCCCGATGATGTTCGACCATCTCTCGCAACTCGCCGCGGACGACGGCCGGTTCGAGCATGCGAGAACGCTGATCTCCGCCGGGGCTCCGCTGCGGGCGAGCGTGTCGCGGCAATTCCGCGAGCGCTTCGGCATCGACATCCACTCGTTCTTCGGCTGCAGCGAATGCGGCGGCATCGCGTACGACCGTGCGGGCGCATCCGTGGAGCGCGGGACCGTCGGCGCCGCGATGGATGGGGTCACGCTCACCCTCGAGTCCGACGGGCGTCTCGTCGTCGAGAGTGACGCCGTCGCGCGCGGCTACTACCTCGGCGGCGACGACGAGAACTCACGGTTCGAGCCGCGTCGCTATCGCACCGACGACCTCGCGCGGCGGACGGCTTCCGGCGAGATCGAGCTCACCGGGCGCGCCGGAGACTTCATCAACACCGCCGGCAAGAAGGTGAACCCGCGAGAGATCGAGGCGGTGATTCTCGAGTGCCCGGGCGTCCGCGAGGCAAAGGTCTACGGCGAAGCGGCTGGCGCGCGAGGAGAAGTCGTCGCCGCGGCGGTGGTCGCCGAGGAGGGCGTCTCCGGAGCGACGATCCGCGCGCACTGCGCCGCGCGCCTCTCGTCGTGGAAGGTGCCACGCATCGTCAAGTTGCTCGACAAGATGCCGATCGACGAGAGAGGGAAGTTGAAGCGGGAGGCGCTGAGGAAGATCTGATCTGGAGCGCGAAAGCGCAGCTTTCGCCCTTACTCGGCGGAAGCCGCGGCTTCCGCTCTCTGGCCGGAAACGCCGAAGCTGGCGCTTCGGCGAGGAAGAGCGAAAGCTTCGCTTTCGCACTCCACATGGGTCACCGCCTTCGCCACGGCTTCCCGCCTTCCGCCTCCGCTTCGAACGCGCCCTCGAAGCATTCGACCTGGAAGCGCCAGCGCGTCTTCACGATGGAGACGATGTCGAAGCGCACTTCGGTACGGTCGTCGAGCGAGTGCGCGGCGAGCCACGATTCGGCGGCACGGAGGATTCGCCGCTTCTGCCCATCACGCACTGATTCCCACGGCTCGCCCGCATCGCTCTCGCGCCGCGTCTTCACCTCGACGAAGGCGATCACGCGGCCACGCCGGGCGATGAGGTCGATCTCGCCGCCGAAGTCGCGAACGTTGCGCCCGACGATCCGCCAGCCGCGCAGCAGGTAGTGGAGCGCCGCGCGACGCTCGCCGGCGCGCCCGAGCAGGTCCTTGTCGCGCGAGGGCACGCGTCTCACCTGCGGTGGAAGTGCTTCTCGATGTCGAAGTGGCGGATGTCGACGATGATCGGGCGCCCGTGCGGGCAGGCGAACGGATTCGCGGCCGCGAGCAGGTCGGCCATGAGATGCGACATCTCGCTTCCCGACATCGGGCGATGGACCTTGATCGCCGCATGGCAGGCGATCGTCGCGAGCAGCCGGTCGCGGATCCGGTCGACGTGCGAGCGCTCCCACGACGCCGCGTCGAGCAGCTTTCGGAAGAAGACGTCGAGCCCCTCGCGCCGCAGGATCGGCGGGATCGCGGAGATCGCGAAGCTCCCGCGAGAGAACGGCTCGATCTCGAAGCCCGCCTCCTGGAGCTCGCCGAGGTACGACGCGATGGTGCCCGCCTCCGCCGCGCCCGGCTCGTAGATGAACGGCTCGAGGAGCCGCTGCGAGGCGTCGTGCGACTGGCTCTTCGCGAGCAGCCTCTCGTAGAGCACGCGCTCGTGCGCCGCGTGCTGGTCGACGAGCCGGAGCCCCTCGGGCATGTCGACGAGGACGTAGCTGTCGCGGTACTGCCCGATGACGCGCCCGCGCAGGTCGCCTAACGGCGCCTCGCGGGGGGGCTGCACCAGCGGCCGCTGCTGGAAGAGCGGCGTCGCCTCGTACTGCGGCGCGGGGCGCGAATGCAGCTGCGGCGCCCCGAGCGGCTGCTGCTGCGCGAGAGGTTCCCCTCCCTCACCGGGCGCGGGCCAGGACGCGTCGATGCGCGTCGCCTCGCCGTCCAACGGCTCCCCGCTCTCGCGTGTGACGAGCAGCCCGCTCCCCGACTCGGGGCCGCCGAGCGCGTTGCGCACGCCGACCTCGACGGCGACGTGCACCTGGCCGGAGTCGCGAAAGCGGACCTCGGTTTTCGCCGGATGGACGTTCACGTCGACGAGCTGCGGGTCGATCTCCAGGAAGAGGACGATCGCGGGGTGCCCGTCGGCGTCGAACGCCTCGGTCGCGCGATTCGTCGCGTGGGTGAGGACGCGGTCCTTGACGAGGCGGCCGTTGACGAAGAAGTACTGGTTGCGGCGGCTCCCGTAACGGAGCCCTCGCGTCACGAAGCCGCGCGCGGTGACCGGCGCGATGGTCATGGCGATTTCGGCGAGGTTAGGCTCAACGTCGGAGCCGAGGATCTGGATCGTGCGCTCGCGCGCGTCGCGCGCCGCGGGGAGGTCGAGCACCGCGCGCCCGTTGTGCGTGAGGCGGAAGGCGACGGTCGGGTTGGGCAGCGCGTAGGACGAGACGATCCCGACGATCGAGCGGAACTCCGCGTCGCTGCTCTTGAGGAACTTCCGACGCGCCGGGACGTTGTCGAACAGGTCGGCGACGCGGATGGTCGTGCCGCGCGCCCGGGCCGCGGGACGCGGCGACGGCGGGATGCCCGGCACGCAGTCGATCTCGACGCCGTGCTCCTCGTCGCCGTCCCACGTGAGCATCGTGAAGCGCGAGACGCTCGCGATCGACGGGAGCGCCTCGCCGCGGAAGCCGAGCGTCCCGACGCTCAGCAGGTCGTCGAACGAGCGGATCTTCGAGGTCGCGTGCCGCTCGAGCGACGTCACCGCGTCGCGCGCCGACATGCCGACGCCGTCGTCGCTCACCTCGACGAGACGCTTGCCGCCGTTCTCGAGAGCGATCGAGATCGAGCGCGCGCCGGCGTCGAGCGCGTTCTCGACGAGCTCCTTGACGACCGA
>JAMPYE010000304.1 GCA_023700825.1 Thermoanaerobaculia bacterium
CGCTTCGGCAAGGAAGGGCGAAAGCTTCGCTTTCGCACTCCACATGCCTGCTCTTCGCCTCTCGCCTATCGCCTATCGCCTGCTTCTCCTGCGAGGTCGTCGAGAATCGGGCACTCGGGACGGTCGTCGCCGTGGCAGTGCGCCGCGAGCGTCTCGAGCGTCCGCTTCATCGCTTCCATCTCCCGGATCTTCGTGTCGAGCTCGGCGACGTGATCGAGGGCGACCTTCCTCACCTCGCGGCTGCTTCTCTGCCCGCGCCACAGCCCTAACAGCTCGTGGATCTGCTTCATCGAAAATCCGAGGTCGCGCGCGCGCCGGACGAACTGCAGCGTGTGGACGTCGTTCTGCGAGTAAACGCGATAGTTGGAGGACGTCCGGTCGGCAGGAGGGATGACGCCGATCGACTCGTAATGGCGGATCATCTTCGCGCTGACGCCGGAGGCCTCCGAGGCCTCGCCGATGTTGAAGAGCCCCTGCTCTCTTGCCTCGCTCATCTCGAGGGTCGGTCGAGTCGTTCCGCGCATTCGATCCTCCTTGCCGGACCTCGTCATGATGCACCTTCCCATGGCGGGAATGTCAATGGCGCGTCGCGAGCGATCGTCGTATGTGGCGCAGGCAGGAGTGCCTGCGCCACATACGAATCTGCTGTGAGCGTATTCAGAAGGCCTTTCGGCGCGCATGTTCCCGGATCGCGCTAAGATCGCCCTCGTGCCGAAATTCGTCGCCGCCTCGAAGACCGACCTTCTCTCCGCGCTGGCGCTGCGCTTCCCCGAGTCGAGCCGGACGACGCTCCGGCAGATGCTCCAGCAGGCGCGAGTGAGCGTCAACGGGGTGCTCGAGAAGAACGCGCGGCGCGAGATCGTGCCGGGAGACGAGATCGACCTCGCGAAGCGCTCGCAGCTGCAAGGACTGTCGGGCGCGCTGTCGATCCTCCACGAGGACGACGACGTCATCGTCGTGGTCAAGGCTTCGGGGCTCCTTTCCGTCGCGTCGAAGGACGAGTCCGAGTCTACCGCGGAGGCGTTTCTCAACGAGTACCTCCGCGCCGGGGCCGGGGTGCGCGTCCACGTCGTCCACAGGCTCGATCGCGACACCTCGGGCGTGCTTCTTTTCGCGAAGAGTCCCCTCGCGCGGGACGTGCTCAAGGAGACGTTCGCCGAGCACGACATCGATCGCGTCTACGTCGCGATCGTGGAGGGGGGGCCTCCGACGGACGAGGGGACCATTCGCTCGTACCTTCGCGAGGAGCCGCGCACGCTGATGGTGCGAGTCGTCGGCGAGCGCGACAACGGCAAGCTCGCGATCACGCACTACCGCGTGGTCGAGCGCGGGAAGCTCTACTCGATGCTTGAGGTGACGCTCCAGACGGGGAGGCGAAACCAGATTCGCGCCCAGTTCGCGGACCAGGGCTTTCCCGTAGCCGGAGACGCGCGCTTCGGCGCGCAGAGCGACCCGTTTGGCCGCCTGGCGCTCCACGCGCGGACGCTCGGATTCACCCATCCGCGCACGGGCAAGAAGATGCTCTTCACGGCGCCGCTCCCCTCGGAGTTCCAGCCGCTGCCCAGGCGTTTCGCGCGATGGCCGAAGTAGCGGCATCGCCTGGGGCCCGTCGACTGCCCGCCCGTAACAATTCTTTTACCAGGTCGCTGAAACTGAAAGGAGCAGGATGACGTTTGAGACCTCGTCCGGCCGGAGCCCCGATGCGGCCGCCGCATACCGGGCCGACGCAGCCGTTCGCCGCGGGGCCGGGTTTGCCGGTTGACCTTCCCACGGTTGGAACGCAGAAAGTCCGTCTTGTACGAGGAGATCAACGCATGAGGAACATCATCGCCGTGCTGCTGCTGTCTACCGTCGCGCTGAGCGCGTCGGCAAAGAACATGTACATCCCCGTCGCCGGAAGGGCGGCCGGTGCGAACAACACGCTCTTCAGGACCGACGTGCGGATCTTCAATCCGTCGTCGACGGACGACATCAGCGTGTCGATTCACTACCTGCCGCAGGGAATCGAGGGGACGAACATCCCCGGCCGCCTGGTGACGGTTCCGAAGCGGCAGATGGTCGTGCTCAACGACATCGTCGGCAACTTCTTCGGCGAGACGCAGGACACGATTGGAGCGTTGCGGCTCGATTCGGACACCGACGCGAGCTACGAGTTCGTCGCAGATTCGCGCATATACACCGACTCACCGAACCCGGCGGTCGCGGGAACATATGGGCAGTACGTTCCGGCGATGGAGCTCGACGACGCGAAGTTGAAGACGGTCGTGCTGCACCTGAAGAGCCCGTTCAACGTCGGCATACCGGGTAGCGGAGGCTCGTACCGCTCGAACGTAGGCGTCATGAATCCTGGAAGCGAGACGGCGACGGTGACTTCCAGGTTGTATGGCGCGGACGGGACGCCGCTCGGAACTGGTGCGGTGCAGATGATTCCGCCGAAGAGCATGCGTCAGCTGTCGCTCGCCGCTCTCTTCGGTGGCGTGTTCTTCCCCGATGGATTCGTGACGTTCGAGTCGACACAGCCCGTCTACACCTACGGCTCGGTGATCGACAACAATTCCGGCGACCAGGTCTTCATCCGCGGGATCGAGGACAAGGCGGAGCGGAAGCCGCTCGGAGCGGAGGCGAGTGGCGAGTAGAGGGGGGCAGGCAGAAGGCGAGAGGCGAGAGGCGATGAGCAGGCCAAAGGCCAGAGGCCATGGCAGGCGGAGATGCGGTCGGCAGTCGAATTGGCGTCCCGCAAAGCGGGACGCGACTCGATCGTCAGCCTAAAACCTGAGCCCGACGGAAAAGCGATACGACACCGCAGGCTGATAGTTCGTCCCTGCAGTAGGCTTCCCGAAGTTCGGTGCCTTCTTCCAGTGCTTACCCTCCACGGGAGTCTCGGTGAACGGGTTGAAGGCCACACAGCCGGGGCAGAGCGACTGACCGTTCCTCACGGTGTAGATCGTCGTGTTGACCGCGACGACGCCGCGCTCGTCGAACACGTTGAGCATCTCACCTTGCGCAAAGAGCTCGAGGCCCCCGATGAGCCTGTGCGCGTAGTTCACGGCGATGTCCGTCGAGCTGATGTCATCGGTTCGGTAGTTGCCGCGGCCTTCGAAGTAGTAAGCCCACTCGAGCGGCGCGTTGTAGTAGCCGAGTGCCGCCGGGTCGGGCGCTCCGGCATAGTGCAGCGCATCGATGAGCCCGGCGGCCGAGTAAGGACGCCCCGAGTTGTAGCTCTGCAGAAACGAGAGGTTGATCGCGCCGAGCCACGCCGGCGCCGGCACGTCGTAGCCGATCCAGGCGCGCGCGACGTGGCGCTGGTCTCCCGCAATCCAGCCGACGGGATTCGACCTTTCGAAGTCGAGGACCTCCGGATAGTAAACGGCCGCGGGCGTGTTGCCGCTGGCGCCGTTCCCGCCCGTTCCCTCCGCGTCGGTCCCGCGGAGCTCCGACCATGTGTAACTCAAGCCGATGTTGAAGCGCCGCGGGCGCCATGCTCCCTGGACCTGGATGCCCTCGTACTCGCGGACGACGTCGTTCGTGTTCTCGATCGTGGCCATGTCGAACGGCACACCCGTCGCGGTCGTTCCGGTCGGAGTGCTCCGATCGATGCGATACGCGTAGAAGTCGCTCCAGTCGCGCTGGATGTAGTCGATCTTGAAGTAGCCGCTCCCGGAAAATTGCATCCCGTAACCGACCGCCACCTCATCGACTGATGGCGACGCGACCGTTTCGGGGAAGATCGTGTCGGCCCCGGGAATGACGAACGCCCCGCCCGGAAGCAGCAGCGCCGGGTTGTCGGGGCCGCCGTTTGCAGTGAACCAGTCGAACATGACCGCGGCGGCCTGCCTCGCGGTCAGCAACTGGCCCGCCGGCGTACCGGCGGGATTGATCGCCGGACCTCCGTACCTGAAGTCGATCGCAGCCGGCTGCCCCGATGTCTCGGCCGCCGTACCGAGGCCGGCGACGATGCGGGAGACATAGCGGTTGTAAGAGGCGGAGAATCTGTGGCGGCCGTCGCCTCGCAGGTCGTAGATCGCGGTCAGCCGGGGACTGAACGCCTCGTCGTCGGACGAGACGTTCCCATCGGCATCGACCGCGTCGTTCTTGTCGTAACGCAAACCGACGTTGAACGTCCATCGGGAGCTCAGGTCCCATCGATCGTTGACGAACAGCGAATCGCTGGCGAGGTCGGACTCCGAGGTGGAGGGGTCGACGATCGGCGTCCAGCGAATGTACGTGTTCGTTCCGGTGACCGGGTAGACCTGTCCGTCCGAGGAGAGGAGCGGAGTCGTGCTTCCCGGGACGCGAACGACATTGGTGAAGAAGATCCGGTAATCGGAGCCCGACTGGTAGTTGTTCGCGTGGCGGTGTTCGGAAAAGGTGTCGACGCCGCCGACGAGGCTGTGCGTGCCGAGCCATGCGCTCGAGAGGTAGTAGTTCGCCTTGAGCGTGGCGCCGTCGCTGTCGCGCGACTCGACGTCGCACACGCCGCAGAACGTGGGGGAGTTGAACCGTGCGTTCCCGTCGGAGCGATTCAGCATCACGGTGCCCCGGATGAGGTCGGTGTACTGGGCACCGTTCCCGACGCCGATGTCGTACTGCTGGTCCGCGTAGTGCCCCTCGAGGAGCAGGTTCGTCGCGACGATGCCGTTGTAGTGAACCGAGAGGAGGCTCATCGGGTCGCTGCGATCGGACAGGGTGTAGAGGTCGTAGCTCATGGACGAGAATCGGGTGTTCGTCGAGTTCGACTCGTAGTCGAGGTACGAGGCCACGATGTTGTGCTTCGGCGTGATCTGGCCCGTGACCTTGTACTCCACCCTGCGCTCGTCTCCGGTGATCGGGTACTCGATGCCGGTGCGGTACGTCTGTTGCGAGCTTTCCGCTTTGGTGTACTGCCCGGCCAGAAAGAACCAGATGCGGTCGCGCATGACATACCCGCCGAGAGTCGCCGCGTAGATCTGGTTGAGCTCGTCGGCGCTGATGGTCTCCAGCGGCCTCTCCTGCTGCCACTGCGGGTTCCAGAAGCTGTCGCGGAACGAGCCGCTGAACTCGTTTCCGCCCGAGCGAGTGATCGAGTTGACGACCCCACCCGTGAAACGGCCCCACTCGGCGGAGACCGCGCCCGTGAGAATCGTCGTCTCCTGGATGGCATCTTCGACGAAGAGAGGAAGCGCCTGCGTGCGGACTCCCTCGGTGATCGAGACGCCGTTGACCATCACGAGGTTTCCGTACGTGGGGCTGCCCGAGATCGATACCGTGAAGGTCGCCATGCCGTTCGATACCACGCCCGGTGCGAGCTCGGCGGCCGCCAGCGGTGTGCGGTTCACCGGCAGCTCGTCCATGAGCTCGGCGTCGATGTTCGCGGCGATCTGCGTCGTCTCCAGGACCGCCGGCGCGGTCGCCGTCACGGTGATCGCCTCGGCCATCGTCGCGACGACCATCGCCGCGTCGACACGGTTCGAGACGTTGAGCACGACGATCGCCGTCTTCGTGACCGGATCCATCCCGGCGGCCTCGAATTTCACGCCGTACTTCCCCGGTGGAAGTGCTTGGAACGCATAGCCGCCGTTGTTGTCCGACACGGCGCCGCGCGATCCCTGCAGCTGCGGCGAGGTGATCGTGACCGAGACTCCCGGCAGCGGCGTGCCGTCGGTCGTCACGACCCCGCGCAGAGATGCCGTGACTTGTGCGAGTGCGGTGGTACCGGTGAGAAGAATGAGCGCAGCGGCGAACGCGCAGGCGCGAGACGTGGTCGACATTTTCCCCTCCTGTTGGGCCAGTCCCAGGGGGTCCGATTGTCACCAGCAGCCTCAGCAACACTCCC
>JAMPYE010000305.1 GCA_023700825.1 Thermoanaerobaculia bacterium
GGGCCGACCTCCGGGGCAAGGTCCTCGTGATGCTCAACAACGATCCCGACTGGGATCCGGCTCTCTTTGCCGGCAAGACGCGCCTCTACTACGGCCGATGGACCTACAAGTACGAGAGCGCCGCGCGGCAGGGCGCCGCGGGGGCGATCATCATCCACACGACGCCGTCGGCGGGCTATCCGTTCCAGGTCGTGCAGACCTCGAACACCGGCGCGCAGTTCTCTCTCCCGTCGGCCGGGAAACCCGAGCTGCCGGTGCAGGCGTGGGCCACCGAGGATTCGATCCGGCGGTTGCTCAAGTCGTCGGGCCACGACCTCGACAAGCTCGTCGCATCCGCGAAGAAACGCGACTTCAAGCCGGTGCCGCTCGGGCTGCGCACGTCGCTCCGGCTGGAGAACACGATCGAGAAGAAGACGACGGGCAATGTCGCTGGCATGCTGCGCGGCAGCGATCCGGAGCTCTCGGGAGAGATCGTGGTCTACACGGCGCATCACGATCACCTGGGCATCGGGCACGACGACGGCACGGGTGACACGATCTACAACGGCGCGCGCGACAACGCGTCGGGCGTCGCGCAGGCTCTGACGATCGCTCGCGCCTTCGCCGCGCTTCCGAAGGCCCCGAGGCGCTCGATCCTCTTCCTGTTCGTTGCGGCGGAGGAGCAGGGTCTGCTCGGCTCGCAGTACTTCGTGGCGCACCCGACGGTCCCGGCAGGACGGATCGCGGCGAACATCAATTTCGACGCCTCGAACATCTGGGGTCGGACGACCGACCTCATCCAGATCGGCCACGGGAAGTCGAACCTCGACGCGATCGCGCGCAAGCATGCGGCGGGCCAGGGGCGCGAGCTCGTCGCCGATCCGACACCGCAGAACGGCTCGTACTATCGCTCCGACCAGTTCAGTTTCGCGAAGATCGGCGTGCCTGCGCTGTATCTGAAAGGCGGCGTCAAGTTCCGCGACCGTCCCGCGGGCTGGGGGCCGGACATTCTGAAGGCGTACACGCAGGTGACCTATCACCAGCCCAACGACGAGTACGACGAGAGCTGGAACTTCGACGGGATGATCGAGGACTCGATCGTCGCGTTTCTCTCGGGACTCGAGGTCTCGGAAACGCCGGACCTGCCGGCCTGGGTGCCCGGGGACGAGTTCGAAGCGGCGCGCTCCCGGGCGCTGAAGGAGCTCGACCCGAGCGACTCGTCCGCCGCCACGGGCGCGGGACACTGAGATGAGAATCGCCCACATCGCATCGGAATGCGCTCCCTTCGCGAAAACCGGGGGACTCGGCGACGTCGTCGGCGCGCTTCCGATCGCGCAGGCCGAGCTCGGGCACGAGGTAAGCGTCTGGCTCCCTCTCTATCGCCAGGTCTGGCAGGCGATGGACAAGCTCGGAATCAAGCCGGAGATCGCCCTCGATCCGTTCACGATCGACCTCGGCTTCAACCGCTACCAGGTCGGCGTGCTTCGCGTCTTTCTCCCCGGCTCCCTCGTGCCGCTCTACCTCGTCGGCTCCGATCCGCACTTCGACCGAGCGGAGATCTACTCGAAGGCGAAGGACGGCAGCGACGACGGCATCGTGCGCTACTCGCTCTTCGTCCGCGCGGCGATGGAGGGAATGAAGAAGCTCTGGCAGCCGCCCGACGTGCTGCACGCGCACGACTGGCACACGGCGCTCGCGCCGATGGCGCTGCGGTGGGACGATCCGAAGGACTGGGTCTTCAACCACACCGTCAGCGTGTTGACGATCCACAACGCGTCGTACCAGGGAATGTACGGCTCAGGCGCGTTCGTCCACCTCGGGCTGCCGCGCAGCGCGTTCGGCCGCACCGAGTGGCGGGGCGCGATCAACCTCTTGAAGGGGGGCGTCGAAGCTGCGGATGCGATCACGGCGGTCTCGCCGAACTTCGCGCGGGAGCTGATGACTCCGGGCGGAGGCTTCGGGCTCAACCCGGTCTTCGCCCGCCGCTGGCAGAGCGTGATCGGCATCGTGAACGGCATCGACCCGAAGGTCTGGAACCCGAAGGTCGACACCAAGATCCCTCACCAGTACAGCGTCGAGGAGCTCGCCAAGAAGCGCGACAACCGGCGCGAGCTGCTCCAGATCGCAGGGATGAACCCGGACGACCCGGGCTTCGTCGTCGGCGCGGTCGGCCGCCTAACCGAGCAGAAGGGCTACGACATGCTCTTCCCCGTGATGCACGACCTGGTGAACCAGGGCGTCCGCGTGATCATGCTCGGCTCCGGCGACAGCCGGCACGAGGATTCGCTCCACTATTTCTCGAGCAGCGCGCCAGGGCGCTTCTGGGGGTACGTCGGCTTCCAGGACAACCTGGCCCACCTCATCGAGGCGGGCACCGATTCGTTCGTGATGCCGTCGCGCTTCGAGCCATGCGGCCTCAACCAGCTCTACTCACTCGCCTACGGTACGCCGCCGATCGTCCGTCGCGTCGGCGGGCTCGCCGACACCGTCACCGGATACAACGGCTCCAATCGCTGGGACGCGTCCGGCTTCGTCTTCGACGAGCCGAGCCCCTTCGCGCTGCGCGACACCATCATGTGGGCGCGACACTGCTACCACGACCCGAACCTCTGGACGCAGCTCGTCCGCAACGGCATGACGCAGGACTGGTCCTGGCACCACTCCGCGCAGACGTACATGAACGTCTACGAGCGAGTGCGCGCGTTCAGAGGAATCAAATAGACCCTGCGGATTGCGGATTTGAAAGGCAGGAAGAGCGGAAACTGATTTGGCGCAGGCACCCCTGCCTGCGGGGCGCCGAAGGCGGCACTTGCCTCGCCGTTGCGCGCCCTGCCTGCGGCGCTTCGTCACGCTCCGCGGGACAGACGAGAGTGTCTGCCCCACGTTGGTTTCGCTAGTCCCCCACTCCCGCCGCGGGGTACGGAAAGCCCTCGGGCACCACGAGCTTCCGGTCGGCGTGTTTGCGCATCGCGGCGTCGCAGACAGCGTAGCCCCAGTTGATCAGCCGCTCCTGCAAGAGCTCCGGCATCGCGGCAAGGCGCGTCTCCGTGTCGGCGAGCTTCATCGTCGCCTCGCATGGGCACTCGAGCGAGTCCGTGAGGCGGAAGTGCGTGATGTCGGAGCGGATACCCCAGTACGCCCCCTTCCGCTTTCCCCGGCGCAGCGAGCTGACGACCTGCCGCTTCCGCAGGCAGCGCACCTGGTTGTCGATCAGGTCCAGCACGCGATGGCTCTGCCCTGCCCACTCGTTGTGCGGATCGGGATCGGGGCGCATCCGTCCTCCGGCGTCGCTCACGAGAATCGTGCGGTACCGCTTCCATGCGGTCTCGAGCCCGAGGTTGTCGTAAACGCCGCCGTCACAGAGCACGACCTCGCTCGTGAACGGCTCGCGGCGAAGGTCCTCGAACCCGTCGCCTGGCGCGAGATCCTTCGGGTCGATCCGAAGCCGGACGGGACCCAGAAACGGAGGAAATGCCGCGGAAGCGGCGACGGCGAGCGCCAGCGAGACCTTTGGGCGGATCACCTGCCCGACACGATAGTCGCGCATGTACGGCTTCATGAAGCGCCAGAGCGCGCCGCTCTGCATGTTCGTCGCGTTGATGACGATGCGCGGGCGATCGGGAAGATCCTGAAGCGTGGCACTTCCGAAGAGGTGCTTGCGGTAGCTCCGCTCGACGCGATGCGAGATCGATCCCGGGGTGAGGATCCCGCGCACGACCGCGGGAACGTCGATCGTCATCGACGCGAGCCGCATCAGTGGCGTCACGACGAGCTCCTCGAGTCTTGTGGCGCGCCCGCTCTGGTCGAAATCGAGCCGGCTCCAGGCCAGTCCGAGCAGTGCCGCGGTGATCGACCCGCCCGATACGCTCGAGATGCGGTCGAGCTTCGGAAGCCAGCGTGCCTCGTTCAGCCGCCAGAGCGCGCCGGCATGAAAGAGCATCGCGCGATAGCCGCCCCCCGAGAGACAGAGCGCGACGCCGTCCCGGACTGCGCCGCGACGCGGGCCGGTGCGGATCGCTTCGACGGGCGAGAGCAGGTCTGCGCTCGCCTCGTCGCGCGGCGGATGCTCGCTCGACATCGTGCCATGGTATCCCGCGGACGCGGTCGCGCACCGAATTCTGCTACTCTTTAGCGATCATGCAGTCGTCGTTGCAGGGCTCCCTCAAGTCGTTCAGGCTGTTCGACTTGCTTACCTTTTTCGCGCTCTGCCACAAGACGGGGACGCTTCAGCTTGCCGGCTCGGATTCAACATCGGTCGCCTACTTTCGAAACGGCGAGCTCATCTTCGCGTCGACCGATCAGCCCCGCTTCCGTATCGGCTCGATCCTCCGCGAACGCGATCTCATCGACGACGAGCAGGAGGCGCGCGTCGCGGGCAGGCAACGTTCCACCGAGGAGCGGTTCGGAGCCTCGGCGGTCCGGCTCGGAATCATCGACGAGGAGCAACTCCGTTCGGCGCTGAAGATCCAGGTCTCCGAGATCATTTATGACGCGCTCACGTGGAGCGGCGGCGACTTCCGCTTCTACGACGAGATGGAGCTCCCCGAGCAGGCGGTGACGATCTCGGTCGACATCACGAACCTGATCATGGAAGGGGCGCGGCGCATCGACGAATGGGACCAGTGCCTCCGGCTCCTTCCCGACGACAGCGTCGTCTTCCGCATCGCCGACAACCCCGAGCTGCAGGAGAAGATCAGCCTCTCGCTCGACGAGTGGAGGGTGCTGTTCCGCTTCGACGGCCACAAGCCGCTGCGTCAGGTGCTCGAGGAGTCGGGTGAGGACCCTCTCGACTTCTACCGCGTCGTCTATGGCCTGCTTGCGAGCAATCTGGTCGAGGAGGCCCCGGAAGACACGTCGACGCGCACGACGCTGCGGCAGCAGATGAGTGAGCCGATCCCATCGCCCGCCGGCCACACCGGCAAGATCATGAGCCCCGTGTTCGAGATCAGCGACGAGGAGTGGAAGGCGATCGAAGACGATACGAAACTGCTCGTCTCCGACGATGCCACGCTCCGGTTCAGCCAGGTGCGAAAGATGGCGACCAGCGCGAGCCGGCTTCGCGCCGTACTTCCCGACGGAGACGTCCAGCTCTTCCCTCTCGACGGGTCCTCCTACGTCATCGGGCGCGCTGCGGACGCGGCGATCCGGTTCACCGACACGGGCGTCTCCGCGAGGCACGCGAAGCTCACGCGCAACGAAGAGGGGTACGTCATCGAGGACATGCACAGCCGGAACGGCACGATCGTGAACGACGCCCCGATCGAGCGCACACTCCTCCGCGACGGAGACAAAATCCGCGTCGGCAGGATCGCGCTCGAGTACCAGGTGAGATACAGCGTCGATTAGAGGCAAGTCCTGAGTGCTGAGTGTCGAGTGCTGAGTCCTGAGTGTGGAGTGCTGAGTCCTGAGTGCGGAGTGCTGAGTCCTGAGGATCGCAAACGGCGCTTCGACGAGAATGTCCTTTGCGCCGGAGGCGCAGTTGAAAATAGCCCAGCGCGAAGCGCTGGGAATCGCGGCGGCGAAATGTACGAAGCCCCGGAGGGGCGATTGCCCGGTTGCGCCGGGGCATTGCCGCGACACGCGCGATTCAATCGTCCCTCTGGGACTCGGGTTGTCGGTACGTGCTCGAACCCAGCGCCTCGCGCTGGGCTAGTGTCAATCGCACCTCCGGCGCGACCGTCGGCCTCGCGCTGCCGTCGGTCACCGACAGCCTCCGCGCGATCGCGATGGAATTCGGCAGCGGAGACCAGATCAACAGCCCCATCGCCGTCGCCCGA
>JAMPYE010000306.1 GCA_023700825.1 Thermoanaerobaculia bacterium
CCACAGGTCTCAGGCTGCAAACCGGGCGCATAGGTAACAGATAGTCCGGACCCCTGGATCGCACGATTCTCGGCTGGCTCATCGCCTCTCGCCTTTCGCCTCGCCGCCTCTCGCCTGTATCCTCTCCTCATGCCGCCTCTCGAGATCGAGCGGAAGTTCCTCCTGCGTGAGCTGCCCGCGGACTACGAGCTCCACGAGCACGAGATGATCCGGCAGGGTTACGCCGAGGACGGGCTTCGGTTCCGACAGCGCGGCGACTCGTTTTTCCGGACACGTAAGGTCGGGACGGGGATGGTACTCGAGGAGCACGAGAGCGAGATCACGCGTGCGGAGTTCGACGCCGCGTGGACGTTGACCGAGGGCCGGCGACTCGAGAAGACGCGCACCGAGGTGCCGCTTGGCGACGGTCTCGTCGCAGAGGTCGACGTGTTTCTGGGAGAGCTCGCCGGTCTTCGATATGTCGAGGTCGAGTTCGACGACGAGCCGGCAGCGCTGGCCTTCGAGCCGCCCCCCTGGTTCGGGCGCGAAGTGACGAACGATCTCCGGTATCGCAATTCCGCGCTCGCACGGCTGGGGCTTCCCGACGATTGGAGGGAGTGAGCCGTTCCGCCTGTGCAATCGCGGGGTGGTGCCACTCGTATTGCCGCACGGAGCAGCCCGGCACCTGCGCCGGCTGCCGCGAAGGTCGGAGGGAGCCGATGTCTGCGCTCAACGCGATGACGGAACGAGAGATCGACGAGACCCTCCAGCGAGGCTTCCGCTACGCGTACTCGCTCACGCACGACCGCGCGGAGGCGGAAGATCTCCTCCAGGAAGCCTGCGTGTCGATCCTTGGGGCGAGCGCGCCCTGGGACAAGGCCTACGTCTTCACCACGATCCGCAACCGCTTCATCGACCGCTACCGGAGAAACCAGAAGGTGCTGTTCCTTCCGCTCGAAGGAGAGCGTGACGGCGAGATGGTCGAGCCACGGTTCGCCATCGAGGGGTGGGAAGCTCCCGACTACCTCGGCAACGGGCAACTCGACCGCGCGCTCGCCGCGCTTCGGCCCGAGGAGCGGGAGACGATCTACCTCGCGGTCGTCGAAGGCTACACCGCGCAGGAGATCGCGGGGATGACCGGGAGGCCGAGGGGAACGATTCTCAGCCTTCTTCACAGGACAAGACAGAAATTGCGGCGATTGCTCGAGGGAGAGGACGCCGCGGGAGCCCGCTCATGACGACCCGGAACATCGATGATCAGCTGCGGCAGTACTACCTCGGTGCCGCGCTCGAGCCCGCGTCGCTGGAGCGGCTTCGCGGGGTGCTGACGAAGACCGGGGAGGGCAGCGCGCGCCCGGCCGAGAGGCGGGATACGTCGACGCGCGCGTGGCGGGTGGTCGCGCTCGCGGCGTCGATCACCGTCGTGTTTCTAGCCGCCGCCGTGCTGGTTCTGCGGGAACCGGCGAGCGACGCGCCGCGCGTGGCGACTGCCGGGCTCTCCGAGCGGCTCGCTCAGGAGGCGGCCCGCAGGCATGGGCGCTGCATCGAGGAGATCGACTTTCAGGCCGAGGATCTCGAACGGCTGGTCGCGCAGATGCAGAAGATCGACTTCACCGCGGGGGTGCCGACGAGGCGCGCGCTCGACCGGATGAAGGTGAAGGGAGCCCACTACTGCGTGCTGGACGGCCAGATCGCGATTCACGCCGTGCTGGTCGACGAGTCGGGGGAGATCGTCTCGCTGTTCGAGACGAAGGCGGGGCCGAACCTCGCGTCGCTGCGGTCCGCCAGCCATCGGATGGGCCGGAACGACATCGACCTCTGGCAGGAGTCGGGCGTTCTCTACGCGGCCGTCTTCTCGTCGCCTGCGGTGTAAGGGGAGGGCGGGCCACGCGACCGGAGTCGTGCGGCAAGCCGTCAGTGCGAGGATTCAGTCATCGCAGAAGGAACGCCGCCAACGGCGCCGGCCCTCCAGGCCGGCCGATTCGACGCAGACCTCCCACTCGTCCTACAATCTCATGCAAGACGTAGTGTCTTCGAAAGGAATGGAACATGGGAGATCGCAAGACAGCGAGCATCGAGTACTTCGCGCTCGGATTCGTGGCGGGGATGGCGGTCGGCGCGGCGGTGGCGCTTCTGACGGCGCCCAAGAGCGGAAGACTTCTCCGGCGCGACCTCAAGCGGGGTCTCGAGGACGCATCGGAAAACGTGAAGGGCAAGGTCGAGGAGCGCGTGAGCAAGATCCAGGACGGGCTGCGCGAAGTCGAGCAGGCGCTCAAGGACGCGGCGCAGAAGATCACGCCTCGCTGAGTTTTCGGATCAGACGGGCGCGGACACCCGGTTCTGCACTTTCGCCGTGATCATCTCGTTGATTTCGATCTGGTGGCGGAGCTGCTGCTTGTAGTCTGCGGCGTCGGCGTGGTGCAGTTCGTGGAGCAGCTGTGTGTGTGCCGCGCGTAGAACCGTCAGGATGTAGTGCCTCTCGCTCTCGTCGAATTCGTACATGGCTGCCTCCGTTGCGCGTCCGCCCCGGCGCTCCGGACGCCAGTGCCGGCCGCGCGGGTCCGTCGTCATTCGACTTCTCTGAAGTCGTCGTGCGAGCCGCGGCAGATCGGGCATTTCCCGGCCGGGAGCAACGGCGTGGTGTAGCCGCAACCGCGGCAGACGTACCAGGTCCTGGCCGGCCCTTTGTGTTTTTCCAGGTCCGCCGCCGCTTCGCTGCAGAGATTGAAGTGCTCGACCTCCGCGGAGCGGACCATCTCGAACACGTCGGCTGCCCGCTTGTCCCCTGCCGCAGTCGCATGTTCGGCGAAGAGCGGGTAAACCTGGTCGCGCTCGAGTTTCTCGGCGGCGACGAGTCGCGCGAGATTTTCCCGCGTCGTCTTCACGTCGACCGATTCCGTTACGGCCTGCCCCGACCCGCCGCGGGCGAGCGAGAGGGACATGAACAGGCCGGCATGCACCTCCTCGGCGCGGGCCGCGGCGTGGAAGAGGCTCGCAATCTCCTGGTAGCCCTCTTCGATCGCCTTTTCGGCGAACGCGCGGTAGCGCATCCGCGCGTTGAACTCGTTGTCGAGCGCCTTCTGAAGATCGTCGAGCACGACCTGTTTGGGAGTGTTCTGCTCGCCGCGCGCGACCGTGACGAAAGCGATCAGTAGCGCGGCGGCGACGAACCCGGCAATGCGAAATGCGTTCCTCATCGCGACACCTCCAACGCGGCGCGCGAGGCGTCTCGGCCCGGCACGCCACAGCTTCATCGAAGCACGATGGCGGGTTGAGGGGGGAGGGAGCGGGTCACACCTCGAAGGTGAGAGATGGGCGCACGGCGTGTGACGGGTGGCCGTCGCGGGTCCCGTTCCATAACCCGGAGACCAGCCCGCGATCTTCGAAACACGCGTCCGAATCGGCTCTCGCGGCAAAATGCGCCATGCGGAACTCCCCGCTCTCCTGCTACACTTTTCGCCATTCCCGCGAAGGAGATTTGATGAGCAAGCGATTTCTCGTCGTCGCAGCATTTGCCGCGGTTCTCGCGATCCCACTGTCCGCTCAGAACGATCAGCAGAAGACGATCCGAAGCAGCGATGACCGACTGCAGATCAGCGTGCCCGCCGACTGGGACAAGCAGGACCTGAACGAGGCCGCCGAGATCCAGGTGGGCAACGAAGAGCAGAGCGCGTATCTCATCGTGCTCATCGAGTTGAAGGCGGACCTGTTCGGGTGGAACCTCGACCGCCATTCGCACGTCACGCTCGGGACTCTTCTCTCGAGCGTCGATCTGCCGAAGATCAGCGGGCCGAAGGCGATGAAAGTCGCAGGATTCCCCGCGGTGCAGTACGAGATCCGGGGCGCCTCGGGAGGCTCGAACATCGTCTATCTCCACACGACGGTCGAGACGCCGGAGCTCTTCGCGCAGGTTCTCGCGTGGACCGTTCCCTCCCAGGAGGCGGCGACGAGGAAACAACTCGAAGAGGCGATCCTGAGCCTCCGCCCCGTCGAGTAAGCCGCACGCGACGATCCTTTCTCCGCGGAATCTGGTGGGAGAGCCGGCCGCTCTCGACGCGTGTCGTTACCTTCCCCAATTCGCCGCATTGACAGCGACCGGCGGAACCGCGCTACACTGAGCCAGCGCCTAGGGGTGGCTCGAAAGAGCCTGAGAACAAACCCTCGAACCTGATCCGGCTCATACCGGCGTAGGGAACGGCAGCGACGGAGCGAACAGCTCCCTCTGTGGCGCCTCGAAGTCGGAGGCATCGTGAACAACACCGGATCCGTTCGTTTCATCGTCATTTTTCTTTGCTCGCTCGCTTTGTCGCCGTTCGCGGCCGCGGAGTCTCTCGTTCGCGGGCGCGTCGTGGCGCCGAACGGCGATGCGATCGCCGGCGCCCGCGTCGCCGCAGCCGGCAGTGTCGCGACGACCGGCACCGACGGCACGTTCGAACTCGAGGCCGCGCCGGGAGCGGCGCTCGAGATCTCGCATCCTCGCTACCGGACGACGAAGCTCGGCGTCTCCGACACGGCGTCACCGATCGTCCTCGAGCCGCTGCCGCAGATCTCGGACGAGCTCGTCGTCACCGCGATCCGCGCGGACGACGCGACGCCGGTGACGAAGAAGGACATCGGTCGAGGCGAGATCGAGCAGCGCTACCAGGGGCAGGACATGCCGCAGCTGCTGGCCACGGCACCGTCGATGACGCAGTACTCCGACTCGGGCTCGGGGTCGAACTACTCGTACTTCACGCTGCGCGGAATCGGGCAGACGCGGATCAACATGACGCTCGACGGCGTGCCGTTGAACGACCCGGCCGAGAATGCGTTCTACTTCAACAACATCACCGACTTCGCGGGCGCCATCGACTCGATCCAGGTGCAGCGAGGCGTCGGAACGTCGACCGTCGGCTCGCCGTCGTACGGCGGCTCGATCAACTTCACGAGCATGCCGCTCGACGAGGAGGCTTCGGTCTCCGCGGAGCTCACTACCGGGTCGTACGGCACGGCGCGCGCGACGGCCGAGTTCCAGACCGGCGCGGTCGGCCCGGGCTTTGCCGTCTGGGGACGCGCCTCCTACAACGAGACCGACGGCTACCGTGACCACTCCGGAGTCGAGCAGCACTCGATCTTCCTCAACGCCGCCTGGAGCAACGACGACTCGATGCTCAAGCTCGTCTCGATCAGCGGCCGCGAGAAGAGCCAGCTCTCGTACCTTGCCGTCGACGAGCCGACGCTCGAGGAGAACCCGACCTTCAATCCTCTCGATGAATCGGAGCGTGACGACTTCGGGCAGGACATCGTCCAGCTCCAGTACACGAGGGTCCTCGGCGCCGCGTCGAGCCTGACGGTGACCGCCTACTACAACGGCGCACAGGGCTACTTCGAGCTCTGGGGCGACCCGGACACGCAGACGGCGCTCCTCCGCTTCAATCTCGACCAGCAGACGACCGGCGCGATGGCGACCGTCAACAGCAGGATCGGATCGGTCGACCTGAGCGGCGGCCTCCACTACGCCGACTACGACGGCGACCATTTCCAGACGATCGATGGCGTGGAGCAGTACTTCAACACCGGCTTCAAGACCGAGACGAACGCCTTCCTCAAGGCGAGCCGCGACGCGGGGCGGTGGCATCTCTACGGAGACGCGCAGCTGCGTCGCGCCGAGTTCTCCTACGAGGGCGACCAGGACCTCGGCAGCGTCGACTGGAGCTTCTTCAATCCGAAGGTCGGCGCGCGCTATCGCATCGCGGCGGGTCTGAGCGCCTAC
>JAMPYE010000307.1 GCA_023700825.1 Thermoanaerobaculia bacterium
CTCCCGCTCATGGGGAGCTGCGACTGGAACGACGGGTACAACAACGTGGGCGCGGGCGGCCGCGGCGAGAGCATCTTCGTCGGGTGGTTTCTGCATTCCGTACTTGGAACCTTCGCCCCCCTGTGCGAGGAACGAGGCGATGCGGCACGAGCCGCGCGCTATCAGGCGGAACGCCAGCGAATCGGAACGATGCTCGAGCAAAGTTGGGACGGCGAGTGGTACCGACGCGGGTATTTCGACGACGGCACACCGCTGGGATCTTCGCAGAACGAGGAAGGGAAGATCGACTCCGTCGCCCAGAGCTGGGCCGTTCTCTCGGGAGCCGCGCCGGCGCAGCGCGCGGAGCGCGCCATGGGCGCCGTGCGCGCACGCCTCGTCAGGCGCGGATCCGGAGTGATCCTGCTGCTCACCCCGCCGTTCGATCGTGCCGAACAGAACCCCGGCTACATCAAGGGCTACATTCCGGGAATCCGCGAGAACGGGGGCCAGTACACGCACGCGGCCGCATGGGTCGTGCTCGCGCTGGCGCGCCTCGGCAACGGCGACGAGGCGATGGAGCTCTTCCACATGCTCAACCCGATCAACCACTCACGCACGGCAGGCCAGGTCGCGCAATACATGACCGAGCCCTATTCCGTGGCGGGAGATGTCTACAACCACCCCGCGCACCCGGGGCGCGGAGGCTGGACCTGGTACACCGGTGCTGCAGGGTGGATGTACCGGGTCGGAGTCGAATGAATCCTCGGACTGCAGCGCCGTGGCGCATTCTTCACGATCGATCCGTGCATCCCGTCGTCGTGGCCGGAGTACACGATCGAGTGGCGCTTCGGGACGTCGTGCTACACGATCGTCGTGGAGAATCCCGAGTTGCGCTGCCGGGGCATCGCCAGCGTGGAGCTCGACGGCCGGCCCGTCGATCCGGCCGCGATTCCCCTCGCTGACGACGGCCTCGCGCACGGCGTACGGGTCGTGCTCGGCCCCGAGCGCGGGATCACTTCCGGCCTCGCGCAATCACAGGCGAGGCCCGACGCCGTGGGTACCCGGTAACCGCCGCTCCCGCCGCATCCGACGCGAGCGTGGTTCTTACCTACGTCGAGCGGGAGGAATCGCGTACTAACTGCTCTTACGGACGCCGGCCGGGCGCATTACGTTGGACGCAACCCTCGAGAGAGCGGTGCCGGCATGAAGCGCAGACACTCCCTTGCAGCATCAGACAACCTCCCGGCGGGGCCAGACGAACGTACCGGCGTGGCTTGGGGCGCACTGGCACTGGCCGACGCACGAGCGCCACGTGCTGCGGCTGGAATCGCACTGCGGTCCCTGATCTCGTCGGAGCGGACATGACGATCTCGACGAGGATCGATCTCGAATCGACCGCGAACATCGCACCGGCAAGTATCCCGGGAGGCGGCGAAGGGACGGCGCTCGATCCGCTGCCCGCCGATGTCGAGCAGAGTCAACCGTCCACCGCTCCCGACCGGCAGAGGCCAGACCTTTCCATGCGCCTCAGGATCTCCCGCCGTCTGGCGGCGCGGATGAAGGCCCTCCGGCGGCGTGACGCCCTGATCATCGGAGCCGCGTTCGTTCCACTGGCACTGCTCCTGCTTCCGCTGCTCTGGCTCGTGTTTCATGTCTACTTCGACCGCGCCGGAGTTCCCGACCTCGAAGCCTTCATCCGTTTCGAGCTGCCTTCGACAGGGGTGGTTCGCGACGCTCACGGCAAAGTCCTGATCGAAGTCGCGCGCGAGTACCGAACGACCGTCTCGTACGACAATATCCCGCCCATCGTGCGCCAGGCCATCCTGGCGACTGAAGACAAGAACTTCTTCACACACTCGGGAGTCAACTACGCTTCGCTTCCGCGCGTGATCCGAAAGAGCTCGGCACGCTCGATCTCCGAATGGCGCAAAGGAGACCGGCCGTTCCGGCTGCTGCTGCCGCAGGGCGGTTCGACGCTGACTCAACAGCTGGTCCGCGGCTACTTCCTTCGGGAGTTGACCAGCCGCTCCGACTCGGATCCCCGCTTTCACTCCGGGTTCGGCCCGCCGCGGCTGGTAGCTGCCGTGCTGGGAGCGCCCGCCACGAACAAGCTCGAGAGAAAGCTGGAAGAGGTGCGTCTGTCGCTCTGGCTCGAACGAGAAATGGTCCGGCGCTACGGATCGCGGGAACGCGCAAAACGCGAGCTCTTCGCCCGCTACGCCAACTTCCTCTACCTCGGCAACGGTCGTTATGGCTACGCCGCCGCATCCGAGTACTACTTCGGTCGACCGCTCGCCGGCTTCACCTCGGACGACGCGGACAAGGCCGCGCTCCTCGCCGCGATCGGCAAGTCGCCACTCGAATACGCTCCGGGAGCCGGCAACGAGAGACTACTCAGCCGGCGCAATCAGGTACTCGCGCTGATGGTGCGCAATGGCCACATCTCCGCGAAGCTCGCTGCGCGCGAGACTGCAGAGCCGATCCGCGTCACCTCACTCAACCCGATCAAGACCGACGCCCCCGCGGCGATCGAGCATGTGTTCGACGAACTGGCCCTTCACGGAGGCAGCCTCTTCAGCATCGAGGACCTGTTCCAGGGACGCATCTCCGTCGAGTCCACGGTCGACGCGCGCGTGCAGGCGATCGTCAACGACGCCCTCGAGGAAGGCCTGGCCAGATACGAGAAGCGTCATCCCAGGGGACTTGGAATGGTCCAGGGATCGGTGGTGGTGCTCCGGAACTCCGATGCCGCGATTCTCGCCGAAGCGGGCGGGCGCCAGGTCTATGGGGAGCGTCGCACGCGCTACTCCGACTACAACCGCGTGACCGGCTCCCTGCGCCAGCCAGGCTCCACCATCAAGCCGCTGGTCTACCTGGCCGCGTTCGAACGAGGGATGGGGCTCGACTCCGAAGTCTCTGACGCGCCGATCGGCGTGCCGCTCGGACGTGACGGCAGCGTCAAGTGGATCACCAACTACGACAATGAATTCAAAGGCACGATCCCGATTCGCCTGGCGTTGGCGGAGTCGCGCAACGCTGCCGCGGTGTGGATCACACGGGCGATCGGAGTCCGCTCCGTCATCGACACGGCCGGAGACATGGGAATCCGAACTCCGCTGCAGCCTTACCTCTCGACCGCGCTCGGGGCCTCGGAAGTCAATCTGCTCGAGCTCGCGAATGCGTACCGCGCGATCGCCTCGGGCCTCGCCGCGAAACCCCACGTGATCAACCAGGTGATCGGAGTCTCGGGACAGAGCCTCCACGCGGCGCGGCGCGACCGCGAACGAATCGATTCGAGGGCTCTCCGTTCGATCCAGGAAGGGCTGCGTGGCGTCGTGCGCCTTCCGAGCGGCACCGCGCACAGCCTTGCATCGCGCGATTTTCCGATTGCCGTGATGGGAAAGACCGGCACCACGAGCGATTTCCGCGACGCTCTATTCGTCGGATCCACTTACGGGCCCGAGGGAATCACCGTCGCGGTGAGAATCGGCTTCGACGACAACCGACCGCTCGGGAGGCGGGAGACAGGTGCGAGGACGGCATTGCCCGTCTTCCGCGAGATCATGCTCCGCGTCTACGAGGAGAATCTCGTGGGGAAGCCGCCTCGCTTTCCGCGAGAGATCGAGGCCGGAATCGACGAGTACCTCGCAGCGAAGGCAGCACTCGAGGCGAACCGGGCAGAGGAGCTCGCCTTCAACGCAATTCTGGTCGGTACGCCGATCAGCGATGCCGCAGACCGTAGCGTCCGACAGTGAGCCTCGATGAGCTCCCCGCCGCCGTCCCGGAATGCCAGAAATCAAACCAGCACATCGACAGGAGAACGCAGATGATCAACAAAATCGAAGTGACGAAGGACAGGATGGACGCGATGGTCGACAAGACCGGGGAAGCCGTGGGCGGCCTCGCCGATCGCGCGGAGCTCGGCGTCGAAACGGCCGCCGCGAAGGTGGTGGAACAGACCCGGGGCGCGAGGGACTACCTGCGCGAAAAGGTGGACTCGGCCACGCAGAAAGTTCACCGGCGCCTGGATCAGTCCGCGACCGCGATCGACCGCGGCTACACCCGCGCGAGCTCGGAGCTGTCGCGCGCTGCAGGGGCTGCGACGGGATTCGCCTCCGAGAACCCTCGCACGGCGCTGCTGATCGCCGCCACCACGGGCTTCGTGCTCGGATTCATGGTTCACCGGCATCGCTCGCTGCGCTAGGAAGGAGGCCATCCATGAGCACGATCACGACCAGGGACGGAACGCAGATTTACTACAAGGACTGGGGCACGGGACAACCCGTGATGTTCAGCCATGGATGGCCCCTCAACTCCGACAGCTGGGAGTCGCAGATGTTGTTCCTGGCCTCCAACGGCTATCGCTGCATTGCGCATGACCGTCGCGGGCACGGCCGGTCGAGCCAGCCCTGGAACGGCAATGACATGGACACCTTTGCCGATGACCTTTCGGAGTTGATCGAAGCGCTCGATCTCACCGGCGTCACGCTCGTCGGATTCTCGATGGGCGGCGGCGAAGTCGCGCGGTATGTCGGGCGCCACGGCACCCGGCGCCTGGCCCGGATCGCGTTGATCGCGGCCGTCCCGCCCCTGATGCTCAAGACCGCCGCGAACATCGGAGGCCTGCCGATCGACGCATTCGACGAGATCCGCATGGCCTGCGTCGCCGATCGCTCGCAGTTCTACAAGGACCTTGCCAGCGGACCGTTCTTCGGCGCCAACAGGCCGGGGGCAAAAGTCTCGGAGGGCGCGATCGACTCGTTCTGGCTCCAGGGAATGCAGGCGGGGCACAAGAGCGCTCTCGATTGCATCAAGGCCTTCTCGGAAACCGATTTCACCCTCGATCTGGAGAAGTTCGACGTGCCGACGATGATCGTTCACGGCGACGACGATCAGATCGTCCCGATCGGAGCCTCGGCGCTCCGCGCAGCGACGATCGTCAAACAGGCCACGCTCAAGGTCTACGCTGGCGCGCCGCACGGTCTCACCCATACACACAAAGATCAGCTCGACTCCGATCTCCTTACCTTTATCAAGGCGGCCGGCGTGACTGAAGGGGGACCGGCCTAACGCACTTCGCCGCGGCGAGAAGCGGATCTGCCAACGAAACCGACTGGCCACTCTCTCCGCACATCGTTCGACTCGTGGCCGGATTTGAAGCGTTCGGTCACGAGCGCGATGCCGTCGCCCGCATCAGCGGCGTACGAGCTCCGCGGCCTTCGCCAGACTGTGTCGCGGCCGTACGCCTCACGGAATCACGGATCGCTCCTACCCTCCTTCGCGGCACGGGTCGATTCGCGATTACAAAGCGCAACAATTGACCCATCAGTTGACTCCAAATGGGTCATAGCGTAACCCATGACGAATTCACGAAAGGCGTAACCTACAGATTCCGCAGGGTTTTCTGCCGGAGCACTCCTTGGCACGTATCTCGCCATGATCCGGACGGCGCCTCCTTCGAGGTGAACCACTTTTCAGGAGGAACGGAGTGAATTCGATGAAACGCAGATCCATGAGCCTCGCGCTTTTCGCCCTGGCGGCGTTGATGCTCACCACCTCGTCGTTCGCGATGGTGCGCGACGTGTCGTTCCGGGAGCTCACCGAGCTTTCCGACACCACGATGGAAGTCGTCGTCGTCAACTCCTACGCGCAATGGAACGCCGAGCACACGGCAATCTTCACGCATTACGTCGTCGAGCCGATCCGCCAGGTCGGCGGGCGTCCGCGCGGGGCGAGCTTCGA
>JAMPYE010000308.1 GCA_023700825.1 Thermoanaerobaculia bacterium
ACTCGTCCCACAAGTGATCAAGCACGTGCTTCGCCGTAATCCCGGCATACGGACCGACGAGGAAGCCGGAACCTGGGCAGATACTTACTTGATTGTCGTGGCTGTGGCCATGCAGCGCGAAGGATCGACGTGCGATCGCCTGAAATGCTTCTCGAGCTGACGAGTAATCGGGCATGTTAAGCCAGCTAACGCCCCGCCGCTCACCGGCGGGCACGCGCACGGCAAAGTGTAACAGCTTGCAATGCATGGTGTCGCGCGTGCCCGTCCGGTGCAGCGGCTTGTTAGGCGGCCGGTCGTGTATTTGCGGCCCAGGTTCCGACTGCGGCCACGGAAAGTAGCAACCCTGCCACGTATGCCACCCCTGCAAACGCGAATCCCGGGAGGGTTTCGCCGAGCGCTCCGCCCCCGGACCGAAGAACTGGATTCCAGATGAGCGGCCCGTAACACCAGATGCCAACGAGTGCGGAACTGCAGGTGAGAACAGCTGCAGGCCATGACTTGCTGCGGCGGGATAGCAACTCGATGGCGACGACGGCGAGAATTCCTGGGCTGGACGCTAACACCATTGCCAATCCGATGCTTTCGGCCCAGGCCACTGGATTGGGTTCCGTACTCATGCGCGCGGAGAACCAGCGGAGTACGAGAAACGGAGGCAAAGAGAACAAACCAACGAGGGCGGCCAACCGGCAGGCACGGAGGACTGAATGCTGGGTTTCGGTCATGGCCGCCTAACTAGTAATTCGGTCCCCTAAATCTCGGATCCGAAAGTTGCCTTTCTGCTAACTATCACACTCGACCCTCCCTGTCGCAAGTTCCATCGACACTTGAGGTTGTGACCCTACGCGCGAGTCACCCTCCCCTGCGATGGATTGCGGAGCGCCGCAGCCTATCGACGGTGCGGGGCGGTTCGTTCCGGTCGTGGCCGTGATGGGTTGCGCCGAACGACGGCTTTGCCGCTCGGGCTGTTTCAGCACAAGCCGCTTCGAAAGCACGGCTTGAGTCGGCCACGTGCGCCTCGTCGCGGACGTGATCGTCGGTCCTCCCTGCAACCTATCGCGGCGGGGACGATGGGTGTGCGCTCGCACTCACCACTCCCGGTCTCGCATGATCGACGCGGGAGGCGAACCGAGTTGCAGCGACGAGAAACGTTCCGGCCGGCGTGCCCTCGGCGGATCAGCTCGCCGGTGGCCAGAGCTGCATCCTGCCTGGCGATGACCGGCGCCGCGAGGTTGGTTGCTGAAGTCACTGGACCGCACGCGGGACGCGGGCGGGCTTGCCGGCGGGACGGCGGCGCTACGGAAGACTCTCGCGTCGTGCCCGCCGGCGGGACGCCGGTGCTGCTCGAGTTTCGCCGCCCGCAGATGCGAAGAGCCTCCCTGACGGGAGGCTCTTCGACCACTGCTGCTGTCAGGCTCTGCTAGTTCTTCGGGGCGGCGGCCGGGGCGGCGCTCGCCTCGTTGAAGCGCTTGATCACCGAGTCGGTGATGTCGATCGCCTCGGAGGCGTAGACCAGGCCCGACTCCATCTTGTTGAAGATGGCGGCGACGCCCATTTCCTTGCCCATCTGGTCGATCACGGGACGGATCGCCTTCTCGAGCTCGAGAATCGCCTTCTCCTCGGTCTCGCGCAGCTCGCGCTGCGTGTCCTGCGCGTACCGCTGCAGCTCGATCTTCTTCTGGTCGAGGCTCTTCTGCATCTCGGCCAGCTTCTCGGGGGCGAGCGACATCCGCTTGGCGGAGATCTCCTTCTCGAGCGCTTCGACCTCTCCGCCGAGCTTCTTGCCCGTCTCCTGCTTTCCGAGCGCGAACTTCTCGATCCTCTCGCGCGCGGTCTTGCCCTGCGTCGACTCGAGCAGGACCTTCTGAACGTTGATGACCGCGATGCGCGAGGGCGCGCTCGTCTGCGCCATCGCCGGGATCGCGATCGCAAATGCCACGAGCGCCAGCAAAGTCTTCTTCATGGGTCTCTCCTTCTAAACTCTCGGCGGCGATGCCGCCGGATTGTTTGTTCTCGTTCGCTCGATCCTCAGAACGTGTTGCCGATCGAGAACTGGAACGTCTCGAACTCGTCAATCGGCGTCGGATCGACGTTGTACGCGTAGATGAATCGCAGCGGGAACTGGAACACGGGCAGGAAGATCCGGAGCTCGGCGCCGGTCGAATAGCGCAGGTTGCCGAGGTCGATGTTCTCCTTGTAGCCGTAGGCCTGTCCCGCGTCGGCGAAGAGCACCAGCCGGAGCGGGTCGTTCACCTTGTAGATGTACTCGAGGTTGAAGACGGTGTAGCTGTAGCCGCCGACCACGCTCGCGAAGCCGTTGATCACTTCCCTGGGGCCGATGCTGTAGGCGTCGAACCCGCGCACCGACTGCTCGCCCCCGACGAAGAACCGCTCCGAGCGCGGCACGCAGAGCTCGTTGTCGAACTCGTCGAGGTCCGCGATGAAGTTCGCGCAGTCGTCGCTCGTCGGGTGGATGTACCCCCCCTCCGCGTTGAAGCTGACCGTGCCGCGCTTCGAGATCGGGTGGAAGTGGCTGAAGGTCATGATCGGCTTGATCAGGCTGATCGTGCCGCCGAGAAAGCCGCCCACGTAGGAGACCGCACCGCTGAGCCGCGTTCCGCGGAACGTGTCGAACGGGTTGTCGCGCGAGTCGTAGCGATACGCCGGGATGATCGCGGAGGTGATGAACTGCTCGTCGAACACGTCGGGAAGCGGCACGTTGCCGTTGTCGTCGGGCGGGCTCACGATCGACTGCTTCTCCTGCCGGTCCTCGTAGCCGTAGCTGAACGAGATGCTCTCGAAGCGCCCGATCCGGTAGCCGTAGCTCACCGTGCCGCCCTTGCCCTCGCTGTCGAAGCCGACGGCGTCGGGAAGCGTCGTGGCGCGATCGTAGATGCTCACGCCGAAGCTGTGCGGCCGGTCCATGAACCAGGGATCGGTGTAGGTCAGGCTGAAGAAGTTCTGGCGGCTGCCGCGCTGGTAGCTCACTCCCGCCACGTTGCCGTTGCCTAACAGATTGCGGGTGGAGAACTGGAAGGTGCCGAAGAAGCCGTAGGCCTCCGAATAGCCGCCGCCGAACTGGACGTCGTTCTTTCCCTCTTCCTTGCCCTTGACCGTGATGTCGACCGTCTTCGTTTCCTGGTTGACGCGGAAGTCGGGATTCTCGGTCACCTTGAAGTAGCCGAGCTGGCCGAGCTTGTACATCGAGGCCTTGAAGGTCTCCATGTCCATGATCGAGCCTTCGTGAATGAAGATCTCGCGGCGGAGGACCTTGTCCTTCGTGACCGTGTTGCCTTCGAACTCGAGCCGCCCGAGGCGGAACTGGTCACCTTCGAACACCTGGATGTCGACGTCGACGACGTTCTCTTCGACCTCGTTGTAGTTCGCGTTGATGTAGGCGTAGATGTAGCCGCGCCGCCGGTAGAGATCCTCGAAGAGCTCGATGCGCGACTGGATCGGCCCGCGGCGCAGCGTCTCGCCCTTCTTGAGCGGCCAGTTCCCGATGATCACGTCCTTCTCGAACACGGTCGAGCCCGTGACGGTGACGTTGCGGAAGGTGTGGACCGTGCCTTCACGAACCGGGATCGAGACGACTACCTTCGGCTTCTTCGTGCCGACCGTCCTGATCTTCGCGTCGCCGAACTGGACGTCCTTGTACCCGCGGTCGAGGTAGAAGTTCCGGATCCGCTCGAGATCCGCCTCGAGCTTCGAGGGAATGTAGAGGTTCCGCTTGCGCGCCCAGGTGTAGAGGTCGTGCTTCTTGACCTCCTTCATCTGCATCCGCAGCCGGCGATCGGAGAAGACGCTGTTCCCTTCGAACTCGACCTTCGCGACGCGGGCCTTGATGCCCTCGTTGATCGTGAAGACGATTCGCTTCTCGTTCGGATTGGGGCGGTCCTCGAGGCCGGTGTCGACCGTGACGCCCTCGAAGCCGCCTTCGGAGTAGGTCGTCTTGATCACCTCGGCGGCGCGCTTGATGACGATCTGGTCGACGGTTCGGCCGATGTTCAGGTCGATCTTCGCCGCCTCGAGCGCCTCGACGATCTTGGCGGTGTTCAGGTTCTTGTTGCCGCGATACTCGACGGCCCCGATCCGCGGACGTTCCTTGACCGCCACCTTGAGGATCACTCCGGTCTCGCCACGCTCGGCGTCGATCCGGACGTCGTCGAAGAGCCCCGTCTGCCAGAGGTTCATGTAACTGGTGCGGACCGCGTCGGGGAAGAAGGGGCGGCCGACCTCGACGCCGAGGTAGACGCGAATCGTCTCCTGCGCGACCGTCACGTTGCCGGTGACTTCGAATTTCTCGACGTTGAGCCCGGCGAGCCCGATGAGCGGGTCCGTCGACAGCGCCTGGGCGAGCGCGAGCGTTGGGGCGATCACGATCGCCAGGAGGAGGATCAGGTTTCGTCTCATTAGTGAGTTCTAGCGAGCGGGACACGCCCTCGGATGGTGAGACGATCAGCTGGCGCCGAACGTTTCACGATCCACGGCCTACCCGGCAAAGCGGCGCGAATTCTAGCAAAAGAAGCGCCCGAGGGGTGGGAAGATTCCAGACCGTTTCCAGGCCGAAACCGCACGAGGGTCGGGATTTACTCGGCGGCGTAGGTCGCGATGCCCCGTCCGAAGGACCAATTCTCCTTCGTAACCTCGACCAAAGAGACCAGGAGGTCGTCCGGCCGGAGCTGGATCGCCCGCTCGAGATTCCGGGACATCCGCCGGTAGATGTTGCGTTTGATCTCCACGGTACGCCCGGCGTTCAGCGTGATCTCGACGACGATCAGGTCGGCCGAGCGGTTGACCTCGGCGTAGGAGGGATTGGCGATCAGCTCGGCCGGCTCGGTCTGATGGACGACGTGGAACTTGTCGTCGGGCGGGATGCTCGCCTCGGTGACGAGCGCCTCGTGGATCGCCTCGCTGACCAGGCGGACGTACTCCTCGCTCTTTCCTTTGCGCAGGTGGATCTTTACCAGCGGCATGCGGCCTCTCCTCCCGGGACGACTCCTCTAATTCAGTGCGGGCTCCGGATGGTCTTCCGGCGCGAGAAGCACGACGATCTCGCCCCGCACCGTGAAGTCGACGCGCTGCGGCCCCAGCTCCTTGCTGCGGATCAGGAACTCCGAGAGCTCGTCTTCGATGTAACGCTGGATGGCCCGGCGCAACGGCCGCGCACCGGAGCTCGACTCCTCGGCCGCCCTCGCGAGCAGCCAGTCGATCGCCGCGTCGTCGACACGGATCTCGATGCCCTTGTGGAGCAGCGCCGTGTTGACGTCGTCGACGAGCAACCGGCAGATCCTGCGAAGCTCGTCCTGGCCGAGCGGGTTGAAGATGATCACGTCGTCGATGCGGTTGATGAACTCCGGCGAGAACTCGCGCTTGAGCTCGGTGACGATCACGTGCTCGACCTCGCGCTGGTCCGCATCGCCTTTTTCGCGGAAGCCCATCGACGCGCCCTTGGTAGCGAGATGCCGCGTGCCGAGGTTCGAGGTCATGATGATGAGCGTGTTCCGGAAGTCGACCTGGTTGCCGAGCGAGTCGGTGAGGATCCCGTCCTCGAGGATCTGCAGCAGCAGGTTCGACAGGTCGGGGTGCGCCTTCTCGATCTCGTCGAGCAGCACGACCGAGTAGGGGTTTCTCCTGACTCGCTCGGTGAGCTGGCCCCCTTCCTCGTGCCCAACGTAGCCGGGAGGCGATCCGATCAGCTTCGACACCGCGTGCTTCTCC
>JAMPYE010000309.1 GCA_023700825.1 Thermoanaerobaculia bacterium
GCGTGCGCGTGCCCTCTGGGGTCTGGCCAATACGATGACATGGCAGGGAGACGGCGAGCGGGCGTTGCCGATGATGGAAGAGGCGTTTCGGATGTGGCGTGATCTGGGGGACGTCCGCGAGGCGGCCATCGCCCTCGAGGGTACTGGTTGGGCTCAGTTTCTCGGCGGGCACGATGAGAGCGCCCGTGAGACGTTTCGAGAGGTTTTGAAGATCCAGCGTGCTACCGGAGATCCGATTCTCGCCAACCGTGCGATGGTGGCGCTCGCGCAAGTGCTCGTGGCGCTCGGCGAGTTGGACGAGGCGCTGTCGCTCTCGAATGAGATCGTCGCCTTCTCGAGGTCGAGAGAGGATCGCAGGAACGAGCACTTCGGGTTGCATTTTCTTGCCGATTGCGCGCTCATCGGCGATCAGTGTGCAGTGGCCCTCGAACGGTACAAGAAGAGTCTCGAGCTTGCCTGGGCGATTGGGGATCGGCTGGAGACGAGCGGCGAAATGCAGGGCGTCGCGATGTCGCTTGCCGGGCTCGGGAAGTCGAGAGAGGCGCTTCGACTTGCCGCGGCCGCCGAGGCTGAATGGAACCGCCTCGGCGCGGACATGCACATACGCTTCTGGGACGCGTTGCTGGACAAGTACCTCGGTAAGGCCCGTCAAGCGCTCGGCGCAGACGAGGTCGCGGCGATCTGGAGTGAAGGACGGAAGTTGGGGTTCGAGGAGGCCGTAAAGGAAGGACTGCAAAGCAACGCCTCGTAGGAACCACCCCTACATCGAGATCGAGCCCTTCCGGAAGTCGCTCGCGCTGAGCATTGCGTTTACGAGCACGGGCCGGCCTGACGCCGCGATCTCCCGCGCGCGCCCGAGCACGGTCGCGACTTCCGCCGTCGTCCTGATCTCGAGCCCGGCGGCGCCGAAGCCCTCGGCGACGCGGTGATAGTCGGTGCGCGCGAGGACGGTGCCGACGTCGTCGCCGAGGATCTCGACCTGGTCGCGAGCGATCTGTGCCCAGCTCGCGTCATTGCCGATCACCGCGATGACGCCGAGCCCGTGCCTGACGAAGGTGTCGAACTCGACGACGCTGTAGCCCGCCGCGCCGTCGCCGAAGAGAACCCAGACCGCCGCGTCCGGGCGTGCGAGCTTCGCGCCGAGCGCAAACCCCGCGCCGACGCCGAGCGTGCCGAAGGCTCCCGGATCGAGCCAGGTGAGGGGGCCGGTGGGGCTGACGGTGTACGCGGCCGTCGCCACGAAGTCGCCGCCGTCGCCAACGACGATCGCGCCCGGAGCGAGCTGCCTATCGACCTCGCGCAGGAGCGCGATCGGGTTGACTGCTTCGCCCGGCTGTCCCGCGCCGGCGTCGATCTCGACTTCGCGCGCGTTGTCGCGTTCGCGCAGCGTCTCGCGCCACGCCGTCCATCGATCGGCCGCGCGCACCCGTTCGGAGAGTCCGACGAGGAACGTGCCGGGGTCGGCGAGCACGCCGACGGATGGGCGCCGGTTGCGGTTGAGATCGGTGCGGCTCAGGTTCGCGGAGACGAGGGTCGCCCCGCGGCGGATGTGCCGGCCGTAGTCGAGCCGGAAGTCGCACGGAACGCCGGCGAGGACGACGAGATCCGCCTCCTTCAGCGCGACTTGACGCTTGTGCCTCATTTGGAGCGGATGGCCTCGGCCTAACAAGCCTCGCGCCATTCCCGAGAGGTAGGCGGGGATTCCCAGCGCCGTGACCGCGTCCGCGAGGCGGGAGATCTCGTCGGCGCGGAGCGTCGCCTGGCTGCCGATGACGAGCACCGGTCGCTCGCAGCGCTCCAGCCTCGTCGCGACGTCAGCCAGCTGATTCGCACCCGGCATCTCCGGCGCGACCGCGATCTTCGCACCGGCGGCGGCATCGCCTGCGCCACTGAATGCGCGGTCGAGATGGCGCTCGAGGTACCAGGCGACCGCCTTGTCGGCCAGCGAACGCCCCTGGGACTTCATGCCGTACCACTTGCGAACGGTCTCCTCGTCGTAGAGAAGGTCGACCGGGATCTCGACGAAGACGGGTCCCGGGACACCGCTCTGCGCTTCGCGAAACGCACGCTCGAGCGCGGGGACGAGCTCGCGCACGCGTGAGACGCGTGCCGCCCATTTGACCACCGGGCGCACGAGTGACATCTGGTCGATGTCCTGCAGCGCGCCGCGCCCGCGAAGGACCGTCGGGGCCGCGCCGCCGATCAGGACGACGGGCGACTGCGCCATCTGCGCGTTCTTGACCGCCGTCATCGTGTTCGTCACGCCGGGGCCGGCCGTGACCGCCGCCACGCCGGGCCGGCCCGTAAGGCGCGCCATCGCATCGGCGGCGAAAACCGCCGTGGCCTCGTGCCGTGTGTCGACGACGCGGATGCCGAGCCGCTTCGCTGCGACGAGGATCGGCGAGATGTGCCCGCCGCAAAGTGTGAAGAGGTGATCGACTCGCTGGGCGTGAAGCACCTCTCCAACCAGATCACCGCCGCGCATGGTCTTCTCCTCCGGCCGCCCTGGACCGCTCGTCTTCCTCGCGCAACGTGCGCCGCAGGATCTTTCCGATCATGCTCTTGGGGAGCTCCTTGCGGAACTCCACCGCGGACGGCACCTTGTACGCCACCAGGTTCTGGCGGAAGAACGCGATGAGCTCCTCTTCCGTTGCGGTCTCACCGTCCCGAAGGACGACGAACGCCTTGATTCGCTCGCCCGCGTACTCGTCGGGAAGGCCCACGGCGATTCCCTCTTTGATCTTCGGGTGTTTGTGGATGACTTCGTCGATCTCGCGGGGGAAGACGTTGAAGCCGCCGACGATGATCAGGTCCTTCTTGCGATCGGTGATGTAGAAGTACCCGTCCTCGTCGCGGTAGCCGATGTCGCCGGTGTGAAGCCATCCGTCGACGATCGTGCGACGGGTCTCGTCGGGGTCGTTGAAGTAGCCGAGCATCATCGACGGAGTGCGAAGCTGGATCTCTCCCTGTTCTCCGACGCCTAACTCGCGCCCGTCGTCGATGGCGGCGATGCGCGCGTCGACGTCGGGGAAGGGAATCCCGACGCTGCCGAGCTTGTGCACGCCCCTGTAAGGGTTCGCGGTGCACGCCGTGACGACTTCGGTGAGCCCGTAGCCCTCGATCATCCGCGCGCCCGTCCGCGATTCGAAGCCTTCCTTCACTCCTTGTGTGAGAGGCGCCGCTCCCACGAAGATCCCGTCGAGGCTCTGCAGATTCCAGCGCTCGATGTCGGGGAGGTTGCTGAGGGCGACGAACATCGTCGGCACGCCGATGAGAAAGGTCGGCCGCCGTTTCGCGATCGTGCGCACGACGTCGCGGGCGTTGAAGCGCGGGAGCAGCACGATCTCGGCCCCGCCGAGGATCGGCGCGTTCATCGTGACGCTCATCCCGAAGCCGTGGAAGAGCGGGAGGACGGCCAGCAGGCGCGCGGCCTTGTCGAGGTGTCCCCACGCGACGACCTGGCAGGCGTTCACGACGCAGGCGTAGTGCGACAGCATGATGCCTTTCGCCGTGCCGGTGGTTCCTCCGCTGTAGATGAGCACCGCCATGCCGTCGGGGTCGACCGGTTCTTCGGGCTCCGACGCTCGCGGCGCGGCGGAGACGAGGTCGGCGAACCGCACGAGCCCTCGATGGGTCACGCCGCGAAGCTGGATCGACTCTTTGAGACGCTGGACGAGGCCGAGCGCGAAAGGGAGAAAGTCGGCGAGCCCGCTCACGACGAGGTTCTCCACCGGCGTCTCCTGGAGCGACGCGACCTTCTTCGCGAAGAGCGGGATGGTGACGACGGTTCGTGCTCCGGAGTCGGAGAGGTAGAAGGCGAGCTCCTTCTCCGTGGAGAGCGGGTTCAGCGGGACGATCACGGCTCCCGCGGAGAGGAAGCCGTAGTACGTGGCCAGGAACTGCGGCGAGTTAGGCAGGAGCAGCGCGACGCGGTCGCCCTTTCGGACTCCCAGCCTGCGCGCGCCCGCGGCTACGCGGCCGGCGAGCTTGCGGATCGCCGCGTAGCTGAAGCTGCGCCCGAAGAAGTTGACGCAGGGGCTCGCCGGGCTTCTCGCGGCGGTGTCCTCGAGGAGGCGATGAATCGGGATGCGCGGGTACTCGAGCCGCGGCGCCACCTCGGCGTCGTAGTGCGCGAGCCAGGGTCGCTCGTCGCGGCCAGCGTCATCGGTTCGCATGAGTCATCTCGTACCGCGGTGCCGGGCAGGCCCGGGACGGTCGTGTCAGCCTTGTCGCGCCCACTCGTCACGCGTGAAGTTCTCGACGCCCGTCGGGGTGACCATCACGTCGTCCTCGATGCGGATTCCTCCGAACTTGCGGAACGCGGCGACCTTCTCCCACGCGACGTCGTTCGCGTACGGGCCCTTTCGGACCTCGTCGAGGAGCGAGTCGATGAAGTAGAGGCCGGGCTCGATCGTGAAGACCATGTCCGTCTCGATCCTGCGCGTCAGGCGAAGGTACGGGTGTCCCTCGGGCTTCGGGATCGTCGTCCCGGACGGATCGGCCATGAAGCCGCCGACGTCGTGAACCTGGAGCCCGAGGAGGTGGCCGACGCCGTGCGGGAAGAACGCCGACGAGATCCGCTTCTCGACGATGCTCTCCGGCGAGCCGCTCGCGAAGCCGAAGTCGGCGAGGATCTTCGCGGTCTGGAGGTGCGTCTCGAGGTGGATGTCCTTGTAGTCGACGCCAGGCTTCACCATCGCGACGAGCCGGAGCTGCATCGCGTCCATCGCGCGGATGAGCGAGGCGAACTCATCGTCGCGCTGCGACCAGGTGCGCGTGATGTCGCAGGCGTAGCCGTTCACCTGCGCTCCCGCGTCGAGGAGGAACGAGTAGCGCTCCGCCGCGGGGCCGGCCTCGCGCTCGGTGTCCATGTAGTGGAGCACGGCGGCATTGCGGTTCATTGCGACGATGTTGCCGTAGGGGAGCTCGTGCTCCATGTGCCCGGAGGCGCGAAGGTACTGGAGGTGAATCTCGTACTCCGAGGCGCCGGCGCGGAACGCCTTCTCGGCGGCGATGTGGGCGCGAACGCCCCTGACCGTCGCTTCGCGCATGCACTCGGCCTCGTACGGGGTCTTGCGCGCGCGATCGTAGTGGAGCTGGTTCAGGAGCTCGGGAGGATTCACCGCCGCGAAGCTCCATCCGGCGAACATCGGATCGGACTCGCCGACGAAGGCCGAGCGGCCGCCCGCCGGCATGTGCGCCTTCGCCTGCTCGGGCTCGGCGATCGACACGATGTCGAAGTGCTCGACCCAGTAGCCCTCGGGGTCGCCCGCGACCTTGTGCCAGTAGTCGACCGGCCGGTTGTAGACGAGCTTCGGCCTGCGACCCGGCGAGTAGACGACGAAGCAGAAGGGATTGTCGACGACGGGCACCCAGTACTTCAGGTGCGGGTTCGACTTGAACGGGTAGTCCATGTCGTCGAGGAAGATCGTGTGCGGGTTGCCAGCGAAGGCGACGAAGTGGTCGTAGCCCGTGGCGGCGAGCGCCTTGTCGTGCCGTGCCTTGATGGTCGCGAGGTGGTCGGGGTAAAGGGAGGCAAGTTTGTCGCTCATGGTAGCGACGAGGATAGAAGAAGAAGTGAGAATTGAGAATTGAGAATTGGAGGAGGGAGGAGGGAGGGGCAGCGGCGAGTCGTGAGCGCGACCGGGATCGTGTCATTAAAGCTTGGCAAAAATGAAACACAACAATTTATGTGCGTA
>JAMPYE010000310.1 GCA_023700825.1 Thermoanaerobaculia bacterium
GCGCGCAGACAGGAGTGTCTGCGCCACATCGACCGCGAGGCCGACTACCTGGTGGTACGCTGAGCTCAGACTCCGTCATGCATGTTCCCCGCGTTTCTCTCGTCATCCCTGCGTACAACGAGGAGCACTATCTGCCGCGGCTCCTCGACAGCGTGGACGCAGCCCGGGTGCGTTATCGCGAGGGCGCCGACGCCGTCGAAGTGATCGTCGCCGACAACGGGTCGACCGACCGGACGGCCGCGATCGCCCTGGAGCGGGGCTGCCGGGTCGTGACCGTCGAACCGAGAAACATCGCCGCAGTTCGCAATGGCGGTGCCGCGGTTGCATGCGGCGAGATCCTCTGCTTCGTCGATGCCGACATGCGGATCCACCCGGAGACCTTCAATGCAATCGTTGCCGCGATCGAGAGCGAACGCTACGTCGCCGGCGCGACGGGCGTCTGGCTCGAGCGCTGGTCACTCGGTCTCCTCTGTACCTGGATGATCATGGTGCCGATGGTCATCGTGATGAAAATGGACACGGGAGTCGTCTTCTGTCGGCGCTCCGACTTCGAGGCGGTCGGAGGCTATCAACCGCGTCACAGATTCGCCGAAGACGTGCAGTTTCTCCTCGATTTGCGGAAGCTGGGAAAGGCTCGTGGCCAGACTCTCGTGCGCCTCAGGCCGGTGAAGGCGATCGCCTCGACGCGCAAGTTCGACGAACACGGCGACTGGCACTACTTCACCGAGATCTTCCGGCTCGGCCTCGAGTTCGCGCGTGGTCGTGCGATCCAGGACGGCTTCGTGAAGAAGTACTGGTACGTAACGGGCCACAGAAAGCCGCCGAAAGGTGATCGATGACTCCCGTCACACGCGTTTCGCGCCGCCCGCGTTACGATTCGACACCGTGAAACTGACCGACTCGCTCCGCAACGAACACATCCTGATCGAGACGGTTCTCGGCTCGATGCGAACCTGGGCCGACCGCGCGGCCGAGGGAGCCGCGCCCGTCGCCGACGGGAAGCGCTTCATGACGTTCTTCCGCGTGTTCGCCGGAGCGTTCCACCACGAGCGCGAGGAGGTGGTGCTCTTCCCCGCGCTCGTTCGCGAGGCCGGGCTGCCGGCCGACCGCGGGCCGATCGCAGTGATCGTCGACGACCACCATCGGATGGCGGCGATCCTAGACGGCATCGAGGCGCTCCTCGCGCGCGACGCCTCTCGCGACGGCGACCTCGGGGAACTCCGCGAGCTGGCGAAGAGCTACTCGCACGAGCTCTGGGCGCACATCGACGCGGAGAACTCGGTGCTCCTTCCCGAGAGCGAGGAGCGGCTCCGGCAGAACGGCATCCACGAGCTCCCCTGCCGCGAGCCCGACGAAAACGAAAGCGCCGCGGCCCGCACCGGCGAGGAGCTCGTCGCGGTCTATCCGTCGATGGAGCCCGACACCATCCGCGGCGAGGGCTGCATGATGTGCCCCGCCTACGGCCCGCGATGCGGCGGCGTCGAGCGCGAATGGTGGAACGACAACGAGTGGGACGAGTTCGCCGACCACATCGGGGCCAGCTGAGTACGGCAGGCCAGAGGCCAAAGGTCAAAGGTCAGAGCAGGCGAGAGGCGATAGGCGATAAGCAGGCCACGGTCCCAGCGCCAACGCGTCCGGAAGGCAGTTCTGTGTGCGGAGGCGCCGCGAAGCGGCGTGCATCACCGACGATGAGGGTTGGTGGAGCTTCGGATACCTTCGCGATCCGCGATACTACGGGCCTGCTCGTCGCCTTTCGCCTTTCGCCTCTCGCCTGTTGGGAATTTACTTTGCGCTAGCTTTGTGATATCACTTTGATCGCACGGAGGTGCAAATCATGATCAAAGAGATCACCCGCAGCCCCGCCAACGGAATCGTCCTTGCCTTCATCCTTCCGCTGATGCTGATCGGAAGCATCGTGCTCACGATCGGCGCGTTCGCCGGGGACAAGCTGCCGCTCGGCTTTCTGGGACTGCTGCTCGACGTCGTCCTGTTCGTCTGCCTCTTCGGGTTCTTCACCGTCGGGCCGAACGAAGGGATGGTGCTCCAGCTCTTCGGCTCGTACGCGGGGACCGCGAAGGAGCCGGGGCTTCGCTGGGCGAACCCGTTCTACTCGAAGCATCGCATCTCGCTCCGCATCCGCAACTTCGAGACGACCAAGCTGAAGGTCAACGACAACCGCGGCAACCCGATCGAGATCGGCGCGATCGTCGTCTGGCGCGTCATCGACTCCGCCGAGGCGATGTTTCAGGTCGACAACTACGAGAACTACGTTCACGTGCAGAGCGAGTCGGCCCTTCGCAACCTCGCCACGGGCTACGCCTACGACACCTACACGGAAGGTGAAGGCTCGCTCGTGGGGCACACCGCCGAGGTGTCGAGCAAACTGCGCGTCGAGATCCAGGACCGCCTCGCGCAGGCGGGCGTCGAAGTGATGGAAGCACGCATCAGTCACCTCGCCTACGCGCCGGAGATCGCCTCGGCGATGCTTCAGCGCCAGCAGGCGAGCGCAGTCGTCGCGGCTCGCTCGAAGATCGTCGAAGGTGCCGTCGGAATGGTCGAGATGGCGCTCGACCTGCTCAGCCAGAAGCACGTCGTCGAGCTCGACGAGGAACGCAAGGCGGCGATGGTGAGCAACCTGCTCGTCGTCCTCTGCAGCGATCGCCACACGCAGCCGGTCGTCAACACGGGGACGCTGTACAACTAGGATCGTCCCATGGCCGAGCGCAAGGCATTCCTGCTCCGGATCGACCCTCGCGTCCACGACGCGTTGCAGAAGTGGGCTGACGACGAGCTCAGGAGCCTCAACGCGCAGATCGAGTTCATCCTGCGACAGGCGCTCGAGGAGCGGGGGCGGATGCCGTCGGGGGACGGCAGCAACGCGAAACGCGGAACACGGAACGCGAAGTGAAATGTGGCGCAGGCACTCCTGCCTGCGCGCCGTCCCGCACCGCGGGGCGGCAACGGGATGTCAAACGGGCGACGCGATGCGTCGCCCGTTTCTCTCGTGCGGAGGGCACGAACGGGCGACCCACCGGGTCGCCCCTACGAACCCCTCGCCGACGGCACCGGCTGCGGCTCGCCTGTTTTGACAAAGGTGACGTCCGTTCCGCGTCCTCCGCGCTAGACTTCCGCGCACGTTACCCGAGGAGACTCCGCAATGAAGGCGCACCTGCAATCAGAATCTCGTTCCACGAACCTCACCCGCGTCACCGCGTCACTCGTCGCGCTGCTTCTCGCGCTCGGTTTCGCCGGTTGTGCGTCGACCGTTCCCGCGGCCGCTCCGGCACCGCCGCCGGTCGTCTCGCTCTCTGCCCTTCCCCTCGACGCGGTCGCCGGCGTCGATTCGCGCATCTGCACGGGACGCCTCGAGAACGGGCTCACGTACTACGTCCTTCCCCACCGGAAGCCGGAGAAGCGCGCGCAGCTCTGGCTCGCGGTCAACGCCGGCTCCACGCTCGAGGACGACGACCAGCAGGGGCTCGCCCACTTCGTCGAGCACATGGCCTTCAACGGCACGGAGAAGTACCCGAAGCAGGAGATCGTCGACTACATCGAGCTGATCGGCATGGATTTCGGCGCCGACCTCAACGCCTACACGAGCTTCGACGAGACGGTCTACACGCTCGCCGTCCCGACCGACGACCCGAAGCTCGTCACGACGGGGCTCGACATCCTCCACGAGTGGGCGCACGGGATCACGTTCGACGCGGCCGAGATCGACAAGGAGCGCGGCGTCGTCCTCGAGGAGTGGCGCCTCGGCCAGGGAGCCGGCGAGCGGATCTTCAACAAGCAGAGCCCGGTCATCTTCCACCAGTCGCGCTACGCGCAGCGGCTTCCGATCGGAAAGCCCGAGATCCTCAGGACCGCCCAACGTGACGCGCTCACCCGCTTCTACCGCGACTGGTACCGCCCCGACCTAATGGCAATCATCGCGGTAGGCGACTTCGACCCCGACACGATGGAACGGCAGATCCGCGAGCTCTTCGGCGAGCTCCGCGGCCCCGCAGCGCCGCGGCCCCGGGAGGAGTTCGGGATTCCCCCGCACGCCGGGACGCTCTACAGCGCCGTGACCGACCCGGAGATGCCGACGACGATGGTGAGCATCGACACGCGGATGCCCCACCGGCGTGAGACGACGATCGGCGACTACCGGCGAATCGTGGCCGAACGAATCTTCCACGGGATGATGGGCGCGCGCTTCGACGAGATCCGCCAGCGCCCCGACGCGCCGATCCTCGGCGCCTGGTCGTACACCGGCGGGATCACGCGCACCGTCGACAACTTCGGCCGCGGCGCGCAGGCGAAGGAAGGAAAGTCGAAGGAGGCTCTCGCGCTGCTGCTCGAGGAGACCGCGCGCGTCGTGCAGCACGGGTTCACCGACGGAGAGCTGGACCGTGCGAAGAAACGCGCTCTCCGCAGCATGCAGAACGCGGTCGTCGAGCGCGACAAGACCGAGTCGGCCGCGTTCGCCGAGGAGATCGTCCGAAACTTCCTGGAAGGCGAGCAGATGCCAGGCATCGAGGCGGAGCTCGCGCTCTACGAGCGCTTCCTTCCCGAGATCACGCTCGACGAGATGAACGCGATGGCATCGGCGTGGGGCGGGGAGTCGAACCGCGTCGTGCTGATGAGCGGCCCCGAGAAAACGCCGCTTCCGCCGACCGAGTCACTCGCGTCGATCGTGCGAGCCGCGGAAGCTCGCTCGCTCGAACCCTGGAGCGACGGCGCGCCGCTCGGCCCTCTCGTGAAGAACCCTCCGGCGCCGGGCCCGGTCGTTGCGGCCCGCATGGACGAACTGCTCGGCCTGACCGAGTGGACGCTCTCGAACGGCGTCAAGGTGGTGCTCAAGCCGACCGACTTCCAGAACGACGAGATCGTGCTCAGCGGATTCTCTCCGGGCGGGTCGTCGCTCGCCTCCGACGCCGAATGGCCCAACGCGCGCTTCGGCTCGTCGATCGCGGCCGAAGGGGGCGTCGGCGACCTCGACAGGGTTTCCCTGAGAAAGACCCTCGCGGGGCGCCTCGCCTCGGGTAACGCCTGGATCGGCGAGCTCGAAGAGGGCGTGAGCGGCCGCTCTTCGAAGGACGACCTGGAGACGATGCTGCAGCTCGTCTGGCTCTCCGTGACGTCACCCCGGCGCGACGAGACCGCGTTCGCCGCGTGGAAGGCGCGTGCGATCGAGCAGGTCCGGAACACTCGCCTCGACCCGGAGTCGTCGTTCTGGGAGGACATGGCCGCCGCGCTCGCCGACAACCATCCCCGTCGCAAACCGGTCACGCCGGAAGACCTCGAGCGGGTCGATCTCGACGCCTCGCTCGCGTTCTTCCGCGCGCGATTTGCGGACATGGGCGACTTCACCTTCGTCATCGCCGGCAACATCGACCTCGAGGCGGCGAAGCCGCTGGTGGAACGCTGGATCGGCGGGCTGCCGTCGTCCGGGCGGAAGGAAACCTGGCGCGACATCGGCGTCCGCAGGCCCGCCGGCGTCAAGTCGGTCGAGGTCAGGAAGGGAAGCGAGCCGAAGAGCTCGTTCTATATGTCGTTCCACGGGCCGGCGCCCTGGTCGCGGGAAAACGCGATCGACGCGCAGCTGCTCTCGGACGTGATGAACATCCGCCTCCGCGAGGTGCTGCGTGAGGACATGGGCGGAGTCTACGGG
>JAMPYE010000311.1 GCA_023700825.1 Thermoanaerobaculia bacterium
AAGCGGCGCGCACGTTCATGTTTGCGTCGATGATCTTCCACACCGCGTCGACTCCCCGCTTCGAGATGCTCGAGAAGGGGATCAGCGCGTCGGGGTCGATCTGCATCGCGGTCGCGATCGCGCGGCGGCTCTTCGCGAGCTCGTTGCCGGAGAGCTTGTCCGATTTCGTCATCACGATGACGACCCCCACGCCGGCCGAGCGCGCGAGATCGAGCATCATCGCGTCTTCGTCGGTCGGCTCGCGCCGCGCGTCGAGCAGGAGGAAGAGCGCCCCGAGCGACTGCGCCTCGGCGAAGAAGCCATCCATCAGCTCGGCCCACTCCCCGCGCGTCGTCTTCGACACCTTCGCGTAGCCGTAGCCGGGAAGGTCGACGAGGTGGATCTTCTCGTTGACGATGTAGTACTGCACCGCCTGCGTCTTCCCGGGAGTCGAGCTCACGCGCGCGACACCTTTGCGATTCAGCAGCGTGTTGATGAGCGTCGACTTGCCGACATTCGACCGGCCAACGAAGGCGAACTGCGGCCTGCCGTCGCGTACGAAATCCGCGGGGCTATAGGCGGCACGGTGAAATTCGACCGATCGAACCTGCATGGCGCTCCGTCTGCTTGTGGGTTGGATTCAAGTCCCGGTGAAACTATCCCCGGGTTCAGGGTTTGGACATGTTGCTCGAGAGGGGCTCAGTTTACGCGGGAAAGGCCGAAGTTAGAACGGTGAACGTTGAAATGTGAATCCAGAAACGAGCCCTGGGACTCCATTTCCGGGTTCTGAATACAACGTCTTACGTTCTCAATTCAATCGTTTCCCTGCGCATCCGAGATCCTCCCGGGCGCCCGGCGAAGGCCGGCGAGGCAGGAAGCCTCGGCGTTCTTCGTCGTGGGGTGGTCTTCGGGTCGCGGGCGCCGGCTAATGCGTCAGCGTTCCCTCGCCGTCGACCGTCTTCTCCGGTTCGGGGAGCTTGTCCTTGGCTCCCACGGCCGGTGCAATGAGCCCGTCGAAGGCGATGGCGATGACGTCGTCCATCGACTCGACGAGATGGAATTCCATGGTCTCCCGCACGTCGGCCGGGATGTCGTCGAGATCTCTCTCGTTTTCCATCGGGACGATGACGCGGGTGATGCCGCTGCGCGAGGCCGCGAGCACCTTTTCCTTCAGGCCGCCGATCGGAAGGACCTTGCCTCGCAGCGTGATCTCTCCGGTCATGGCGACGTCCTTGTGGATCGGAATCTTCGTGACCGCCGACAGCAGTGACGTGGCCATCGTGATTCCGGCCGAGGGGCCGTCCTTCGGGATCGCTCCCTCGGGGACGTGGATGTGGATGTCGAGCTTGTCGAGCAGCTCGGGGTCGACCCCGAAGATCTCGAGGCGCGAGCGGACGTAGGTGAGCGCGGCGCGGGCCGACTCCTGCATGACGTCGCCGAGCTTGCCGGTGAGGGTGAGCGTTCCCTTGCCGCGCGTGAGCGCGACTTCGGTCGAGAGCAGCTCGCCGCCGACTTCGGTCCACGCCAGACCGGTAGCCACGCCGATCTCGCTCCGCTCCTCGCGCTTGCGCGAGCGGAACTTCGGCTTGCCGAGGAGGCTCTTGACCATCGCGCCGTCGATGACGGCGGTGTAGTCGCCGCCCGACTTGAGGACGCTGCGCGCCACCTTGCGGAAGACCGAGCCGATCTCGCGCTCGAGGTTGCGAACTCCCGCCTCGCGCGTGTAGTGCTCGATGACCCCGGCGATGCCGTCGTCGGTCATCGAGATCTTCGCCGGGTCGAGACCCTGCTCGGTCAGCTGCTTCGGCACGAGGAACTGACGGCCGATCTGCAGCTTCTCGACGTGCGTGTAGCCCGAGAGGTTGATGATCTCCATCCGGTCGCGCAGAGGCGCGGGGATCGTGTGCGAAACGTTCGAGGTCGCGATGAACATCACGCGCGAGAGGTCGTACTCGACGTCGAGGTAGTGGTCGACGAAGGCGTGGTTCTGCTCGGGGTCGAGCACCTCGAGGAGCGCCGCGGAGGGATCGCCGCGGAAGTCCATCGCCATCTTGTCGACCTCGTCGAGCAGGAAGACCGGGTTCACGGTCCCCGCCTTCTTCATCCGCTGGATGATCTGGCCGGGGAAGGCGCCGATGTAGGTGCGGCGGTGGCCGCGGATCTCGGCCTCGTCACGGACGCCGCCGAGCGAGAGGCGGACGAACTCGCGCCCGGTCGCCTTCGCGATCGACTTGGCGAGTGAGGTCTTGCCGACGCCCGGGGGGCCGACGAAGCAGAGGATCGTGCCCTTCGAGCCCTTGACGAGCTGGCGAACGGCGAGGAACTCGAGGATGCGCTCCTTGATCTTCTCGAGACCGTAGTGGTCGTCGTTGAGGATCTGCTCGGCACGCTCGATGTCCTTGTTCTCCTTCGACGACTTCTTCCAGGGAACGGCGACGAGCCACTCGATGTAGTTGCGCGAGACGGTGGCCTCGGCTGAGACTCCCGGCATCGTCTCGAGACGCTTGAGCTCCTGAAGGGCCTTTTCCTTGGCTTCCTTCGGCATGCCGGCCGTCTCGATCTTCTGCTTGAGCTCCTCCACCTCGTCGGTGCGATCGTCCTTGCGGCCGAGCTCCTGGTGGATCGCCTTGATCTTCTCGTTGAGGTAGTACTCCTTCTGCGCGCGCTCCATCTGCTTCTTGACCTTGGAGTTGATGCGCTTGTCGAGATTGATCTTGTCGATCTCGATCTCGAGGAAGTCCTGGAGCTTCTGGAGCCGCTCGTACGGGCTCGCCGTCTCGAGCAGCTGCTGCTTCTCGACGGTGGTGATCAGCAGGTGCGAGGCGAGCGTGTCGGCGAAGCGATCGGGCTCGTCGACCTTGAGCGTCGACATCACGCCCTCGAACGCGAGGTGATGCGACATGCGCGCGTACTGCTCGAACGTCTCGAGGATCTTCGAGATGTACTCGGTGACCTCCGGCGTGAGCGGGTAGCTCGAGTCGATCGTCTCGACGTCGACCGCGACGAAGCCGTCGACGTCCGTGTGCCCGGTGATGCGGGCGCGCTGGAGCCCCTCGACCATCACCTTGACGTTCTGGTTCGGGAGCTTGAGGTTCTGGACGACGGTGGCGATGACGCCGACGTGGTAGATCTCGTCGATCGACGGGTCGTCGACCTTCGGGTCTTTCTGCGTGGCGAGGAAGATGCGCTTCTCGACGGTGGAGAGCGTCGCCTCGAGGGCGAGAATGGACGCTTTCCGGCCGACGACGAACGGGGCCATGGTCGACGGAAAGACGACCATGTCCCGGAGCGGAACGAGCGGAAGCTGCTTTTCGGGGTTCGTTGACATTTTCGGGTCGACAATCACGCTCCCGCGCGGCGACGGCCGCGGGGGAGCGCAGAAAGAGTTGCGCGAGGCGGCCTAGCCCGCCTTGCGGAACAGCTTGATCGGTTGAGTGCGGTTGACGACCGTCTCGCGAGTGATGACGCACTCCGAGACCGAGTCGTCGGACGGGATCGTGTACATCAGCTCGAGCATCAGCTCCTCGATGATGATCTTGAGGCCGCGCGCGCCGACGTTCCGGGTGAGCGCTTCCTCGGCGATTGCCTCGAGAGCGTCATCGGTGAACTTGAGCTGCACGTTCTCGAAGCCCATCATCGTCTCGTACTGACGGACGAGCGAGTTCTTCGGTTCTTTGAGGATGTCGATGAGCGCCTGCCGGTCGAGCTCGTCGAGCGTGCCGACCACCGGAAGGCGGCCGACGAACTCGGGGATCAGGCCGAACTTGATCAGATCCTCCGGGTGCGACTGGGCGAGAAGGTCTCCGACCTTCTTTTCCTTCTTGCTGGTGATCTTCGCGCCGAAACCCATCGACGACTGCGACAGCCGCCGCTCGATGACTCCGTCGAGACCGACGAACGCCCCTCCGCAGATGAAGAGGATGTTCGTCGTGTCGATCTGGATGAATTCCTGGTGCGGGTGCTTGCGCCCACCCTGCGGCGGCACGTTCGCGACGGTTCCCTCGAGGATCTTGAGCAGCGCCTGCTGCACGCCTTCGCCCGAGACGTCGCGGGTGATCGAGGGGTTGTCCCCCTTGCGGCAGATCTTGTCGACCTCGTCGATGTAGACGATGCCGCGCTGGGTCTTGTCCTTGTCGTTCCCGGCAGCCTGGTAGAGCTTGAGGATGATGTTCTCGACGTCCTCGCCGACGTAGCCCGCCTCGGTGAGCGTGGTGGCGTCGACGATGGTGAAGGGAACCGCGAGCATCCGGGCGAGCGTCTGCGCGAGCAGCGTCTTGCCGGTGCCGGTCGGCCCGATCAGCAGGATGTTCGACTTCTGCAGCTCCACTTCCTGGCGGGCGGTCTTCTGCTGGTAGTCGATCCGCTTGTAGTGGTTGTAGACGGCGACGGCGAGCTTCTTCTTCGCCCGCTCCTGACCGATCACGTACTGGTCGAGGAACTCCTTGATCTCGCGCGGCTTGGGGAGCGTGCCGCTCGATTCGATCGCGCCCGACTCTTCCTTGCGGTCTTCCGCAATGATGTCGAGACAGATGTCGACGCACTCGTCGCAGATGTAGACCGTCGGCCCGGCGATGAGCTTCTTCACGTCCCTCTGGGACTTGTTGCAGAAGCTGCAGCGCAGGACGTCACCGGTGCTTCCCTTCTTCGACATCGGGCAGGTTTCCTCCGGATCAAAACAATTCTTGCCCTCCCGTGCGGGAGTGTCAAGAAACGCCCACTTCGCCCTGACGGAACCTTCGCCCCTCGGCGTTCATTCCGGAGGGGAAATGGGCGGGTGAGCGGGACAGACTCAGGTAACAGTCTCGCATTCCCGGTTCGTCATTCTTCGCTCCGTTTCGCCGGTTTTCATGCGGCTTCCGAAACCGAAATGTCGAATGAAGAGCGAGAGAGAAGAGGCAGCGGGGGGCCCCCAATCACAAATCGTTAAATCGCTAAATCTCGTCGTCGAGGCAGAGACTTAACGATTTAACGAATTAGCGATTTAACGATTCGAGATTGGGAGGCGCCGCCGCGCGAATCAATCCCGCCGGTTCATCACCTGGTCGACGATGCCGTACTCTACGGCGTCGACGGCGTTGAGGATGTAGTCGCGGTCGGTGTCGTTGTTGATCTTGTCGACCGGCTGGCCGGTGTGGTCGGCGAGGATCTGGTTGAGGCGCTGGCGCATGCGCATGATGTCCTTCGCGTGGATGTCGATCTCGCTCGCCTGCCCGCCGAGGCCGTACATGAGCGGCTGGTGGATCAGGACGCGCGAGTTCGGCAGCGCGTAGCGCTTGCCCTTCGTCCCCGACGCGAGCAACACGGCGGCCATCGAGGCGGCCTGGCCGATGCAGATCGTGGCGACGTTCGGCTTGACGTACTGCATGACGTCGTAGATCGCCATGCCGGCGGTGATCGATCCGCCCGGGGAGTTGATGTAGAGCCAGATGTCCTTCTCGGGGTTTTCGGCCTCGAGGAAGAGCATCTGCGCGGTGATGACGTTGGCGACCTGGTCCTCGATCGGCTGCCCGAGGATGATCACGTTGTCCTTCAGGAGGCGCGAGTAAATGTCGTAGGAACGCTCGCCGCGGCTCGTCTGCTCGACTACGTACGGAATCAGCACCATGATGCACCTTTCCGCCCCGACGGGGCGCTACCCGGACCGCCAAGCGCTTTCGCGGCCCCGTTCGATATCTTACATCCGTGTGGCG
>JAMPYE010000312.1 GCA_023700825.1 Thermoanaerobaculia bacterium
GACGAGACAAACCTGGCCGCGCCGCGCAGCCTGTCTAACAACTAAAAACTACCAACTAACAACCCGGTCACAGCAACAGTCCCGCGATCGTCGCGGTGAGGAAGTTTGCCAGCGTGCCGGCGAGCATCGCGCGCACGCCGAGCCGCGCGAGGTCGTGCCGCCGCGTCGGAGCGAGCGCGCCGATGCCGCCGATCTGGATCGCGATCGACGAGAAGTTCGCGAAGCCGCAGAGCGCGTAGGTCGTGATCACGAACGCGCGCGGGCTGAGCTGGTCGGCGATCGGCCCGAGCTTTACGAACGCGACGAACTCGTTGAGCACCATGCGCGTGCCGAGCAGGTTCCCCACCATCGCGCTCTCGGCCCAGGGCACGCCCATCACCCACGCGACCGGCCGGAAGATGAAGCCGAGCAGCACGTCGAGGCTCGACGGGAACACCGGCGCGAGCGCGGCGAACATGCTGCCGAACGGGTCGATCATCCGCACGCTCGCCATCTCGATGAGCGAGTGTGCCCAGCCAAACAGGCCGTTCACCATCGCGACGAGCGCGATGAACGCGATCAGCATGCCGCCGACGTTCAGCGCGAGATGCAGCCCTTCGATCGCGCCGCGCCCCGCCGCGTCGATCACGTTGACGTCCTGCTTCGGCACGACGACTTCGACGTCGCCGCCCGTCTCCGGCGTCTCCGTCTCAGGGACGATGATCTTCGCCATCATGATCGCGCCCGGGGCCGTCATGATCACCGCGGTCAGAAGGTGAATCACGTCTACCTTCGCCACCATGACGTACGCCGCCATGATCCCGCCCGAGATGTGCGCCATCCCGGCCGTCATGATCGTCATCAGCTCCGAGTTCGTCATCTTCGGCAGGAACGGCCGGATCGTCAGCGGCGCCTCGGTCTGGCCCATGAAGATCGACGCGGCGACGGAGGTCGACTCCGCGCCCGATGCTCCCATGAACCGCGTCATGATCTTCGCGAAGAACTTCACGACCAGCTGCATCACTCCGACGTAGTAGAGCACCGCGAAAATCGACGCGATGAAGATGATCGTCGGCAGCACCTGAAACGCAAAGATGAACCCGGTGTTGTTCGTCGACGCGCCGAGCTGGCCGAAGACGAAGTTCGCGCCTTCGGTCGTGTAGCCGATCAGCTTGTTGACGACGTCCTTCATCGTCTCGAAGAGGAAGGCGAGGAGGTTGAAGCGGAGGAACGTGAAGGCGAGAAGCACGCCACCCACGCTCCAGATCGCCACTTTCTTTTCGGGCATCCGCCCCGCGAGCCAGGGAAGAATCACGAAGAGCGCCAGGACGATCAGGGTTCCCGCTCCTCGTCCGAGCCCCGGTGCGACGACCGAAAGCGCTTCCGCGATCTTCTCGCCCTTGAGGACGGCGACCGCCGTAAGGAACTGCAGCAGCAGCCCCCAGAAGACCGTCTTCCCGCGGATCGCCTTGCGATCCGTCGACAGCGCGTATGCGATGGCCAGGATTACGACGAAACCGATCAGCCCCGTGAAACGCTCCATATGAGCTCCTTGGGAAAATTGAAAATTGGAAATTGAGGATTGAGAGAGGTGGGGACCGGAAACGCGTGCGGCACCGGTACCACGCCGCCGCTGGCCGCGCGACCCCGCATCGGCGTACAGGCCGCAAACGGCCCGCGCCTTTTCAATCTCTCAATTCTCAATTCTGAATTCTCAATTCGCGGCGACTGCCGCGTGCTTGCCCAGTCTTTCCAGCAGCGCCAGCATCAGCGCGGTGAACTCCTTCTGGACCCGCGTCGTCGTCTCGAGCACTTCGAGGTGGTCGAGCTTCTGCGGCAGGATGCCGGCCGCCATGTTCGTGATGCATGAAATGCCGACGACCTTCACGCCCATGTGAGAGTAGGCGATCGCCTCGGGGACGGTCGACATCCCGACCGCGTCCGCGCCCATCACACGGAACGCGCGAATCTCCGCCGGCGTCTCGTAGCTCGGACCACTCGTCGCGAGGTAGACCCCTTCGCGAAGCCCGACGCCGAGTGACGCGGCCACTTCCTTCGCCACCGCGCGAAGCTCCTTCGAGTAGATGTCGCTCATGTCGGGGAAGCGCGGCCCGAGCGCGTCATCGTTCGCACCGCGCAGCGGGTTCGCTCCGAGATAGTTGATGTGGTCGGAGATGAGCATCAGGTCGCCGGCACGGTAGTCGGAGTTGATCCCGCCCGCCGCGTTCGTGATCGTGACGACGCCTGCGCCGAGGCGAGCGAGCAGGCGCGGAATGAAGACCACGTCCTCGAGCGAATGCCCTTCGTAGAAGTGGTTCCGCCCCTGCATCATGACCACCGGCGTCGAGCCCGCGCGGGCGAAGACGAGGCGGCCCGAATGCCCGATGACCGAGGAGGCGAGGGCACCGGGGATCTCGGAGTACGGGATCGCGGCGACCACGTCGACGGCGTCGACCAGGTTGCCGAGGCCCGAGCCGAGAATCGCGCCCACCCTGGGCTCGAAACTCACCAGCGAGCGTACGTGTGCGACGGCGCGATCGAGCTTCTCTGACATGGCGCCGCATTATACGCGCGGCCCCGCGCGCGGCAACGGAATTAAGCGCGCTGCTGATACACTCACGTCGTGATCGACTTCTATCACGTGACGAAGAGGTTCGATCGATACTCGATCGCTCTTCACGACGTGACCTTTCACGCCGACAAGGGAGAGTTCGTGTTCCTGACCGGGCCGTCCGGGGCCGGTAAGTCGACGATCCTCAAGCTGATCCTGCGGCAGCTTCTGCCCAGTGAAGGCCAGATCGTCGTCAACGGACGCAACCTCGCGACGCTCAAGCGCGCGCAGCTGCCTCTGTTCCGCCGCGAGATCGGCATGGTCTTCCAGGACTTCAAGCTGATCGAGCGGATGACGATCTTCGAGAACCTCTCGTTCGTGATGACGGTGCTCGGCGTTCCCCCGCGCGACCACAAGAAGAAGGCCTACGCCGTGCTTCGCGCAGTGAACCTTCACCACCGCCTCAACGCCTATCCTCCGCAGCTCTCGGGCGGGGAGCAGCAGCGCGTCGCCATCGCGCGCGCCCTGATCAACGACCCCTACCTAATCATCGCCGACGAGCCGACGGGCAACCTCGACCCCGACCTTTCCGCCGACGTCATGCAGATCTTCATCGAGGCGAACCTCCGGGGCTCGACCGTCCTGCTCGCGACACACGACCGCGAGATGATCCGGCGGACCGGGCGGCGTGTCGTCCACCTCGAAAAGGGGCGCGTCGGCGAAGAGCGCCCGCAGCAGGCGCCCGAGGTCCCGGATTCGCCGTCGACCTTCATGCAGTGGGGATCGCTCTAGGCGTCGGCCATGGCTGGGGCGAGGCGACGACGTGACGCGACTCCCGACGCCGGCGAGCGTCCCCTGGGCGTCTACGGCTACTTCGTTCACGAGGCGCTGCGCCGCCTCTGGGTCTACCGGCGCACCTCGATGGTCGCCGTCGGCATGATTGCGATCGCACTGCTGACCCTGGGCACGTTCCTGCTCATCTCGGGAAACCTGAATCGGGCGGTCGACCGCTGGCAGGGGCGTTCCCAGCTCTCGGTGTTCCTCGATCGCGACGCGACTCCGGCGCAGATCGCAGGCGTCCGCGAGTTTCTGACGCGAGAGCCTTCGCTTGCGAAGTTCGAGTTCGTCTCGCGCGAGGCGGCGTACGAGAAATTCAAGCGCCACTTCGCACAGCTGGCGCCGGTCCTCGCGGAGCTCGAGCAGAATCCGTTCCCTCCGTCGTTCGAGGTGCAGGTGACGAGCCGCGACGCGGCGAGCGCCCCCTTCACGACACTTCTGGCCCGACTGCGGGTAGTCGACGGCGTGGACGATGTGCAGCTCGACTGGGAGTGGGTCGCGCGGCTTCGGCGGATCGCCAACGTGCTCAGCATCGTGGGGCTCGTGGCGGGGGGGATTCTCGCAGTCGCGGCCGCGTTCACGATCGCCAACGTCATCCGCCTCACGATGTTCCTCTACCGCGAGGAGATCGACATCATGAGGCTCGTCGGAGCGAAGGAGACGACGATCCGCGGCCCGTTCCTCCTCGAGGGCTTCTTCCAGGGGATGTGCGGAGGGCTGCTCGCCGTCGGGATGCTCTACGGGATCTTCCGCGGCGCGCGGGCGCTCGCGACCGGCCCGTCGTCGGCTCTGCTATGGGACTTCCTCTTTTCCGAATTTCTTCCCTGGCCGACATCGCTCGCGCTCGTCGCAGGAGGAATCCTCGCAGGCCTCTTCGGCAGCTGGATCTCGCTCAGAGAGAGCAGCGAAGAATCGGCCGGCTGACCACCGAATTGAGAATCAAGAATTGAGAATAGAGAGAGGGTGGAGCCACCGGCGCAGCCCGATCGCTCGCCCTCTCTCAATTCTCAATTCCGCCTTACCCAGCCCGTTCGACCACGCCCTACTTGTTGAACTCCCACGCCACCTTCTTGAAGACGCGGTCAATCCGCTCGCAGAGCTGCTGAATGTCCTTCTTCGCGTGCGCAGCGGAGAAGAACGCCGCCTCCCACTGCGACGGCGGCAGGTAGACACCCTCGCCGAGCATCAGGTGGAAGAACCGGTTGAAAAGCTCGGGCTTCGCCGTCTTCGCGGTGTCGTAATCGACCACGTCGGTGCCGGTGAAGAAGAGCGTCCACATCGAGCCGACGCGGTTCATTCGGGTCGCAAGCTTGTGCGCGGCCGCGAGCTTCTCGACTCCGACCTGGAACTCGGTGCCACGCTCCTCGAGGTCTTTGTAGATGCCCTCGTTCTTCAGGACGCTGAGCGTCGCCTTGCCCGCCGCCACGGCCACCGGGTTGCCGGAGAGCGTGCCCGCCTGGTACATCGGCCCGACCGGCGACACGAGCTTCATCAATTCCTTTGACCCGCCGTATGCGCCGATCGGCATCCCTCCGCCGATCACCTTGCCGAGAGTCGTGATGTCGGGCTTCACGTTGTACAGGATCTGCGCGCCGCCCCAGGCGACGCGGAAGCCGGTCATCACCTCGTCGAGGATCAGCAGTGTGCCGTGCTCGTTGCAGAGCTTGCGCAGCCCCTGGAGGAAGCCCTTTGCCGGAGGGACACAGCCCATGTTGCCGGCGACCGGCTCGACGATGATCGCGGCGTACTGGTCCTTGTGCTTCTCGAGCAGCTTCTTCACCGACTCGAGATCGTTGTAGCGTGCGCTCGAGGTGAGCTTCGCGAGCTCTTTGGGCACGCCGGCCGAATCCGGAACGCCGAAGGTCGCGCCACCCGAGCCCGCCTTGATCAACAGAGAGTCGACGTGGCCGTGATACCCGCCGTCGAATTTCAGGACCCTGTTGCGTCCCGTAGCTGCACGCGCGAGGCGGATCGCGCTCATCGTCGCCTCGGTGCCCGAACTGACGAGCCGGACCATGTCGACGCTCGGCAGCGCGTCGCAGATCATCTCGGCGAGCTCGATCTCGCCCTGCGTCGGCGCCCCGAACGAGAAGCCCTTCGTCGCCGCCTTCTTCACCGCCTCCACCACGTAGCGGTGCGTGTGGCCGAGAATCATCGGGCCCCACGAGCCGACGCAGTCGATGTACTGGATCTTGTCGACGTCGAAAACGCGGGAGCCCTGACCCTGCTCGATGAACAGGGGCGTTCCGCCGACTGCCTAGAATGCCCGAACCGGCGAGTTCACGCCGCCGGGA
>JAMPYE010000313.1 GCA_023700825.1 Thermoanaerobaculia bacterium
AATCGGAGCAGGAACCAGATCGATGCCCAGCCGGAGACGGCCGAGACGGCAATGGAGACTAGGATCGGCGTCCAGCCGAGAGCTGCAAGATGATGCCACTCGTCGACGAGCTCGAAGATTCCGCTACCGAGGATCGCCGGGATGCTGAGCAGGAACGAGAAGCGTGCCGCGGCCTCGCGGTTCAGGCCGATGAAGAGCCCCGTCATGATCGTCGAGCCGCTGCGCGAGCAGCCGGGGATCAGCGCGATCGTCTGTCCGAGTCCCATAAGCATCGCGTCGCGAAGCGTCATCTCCTCCATCGGACGGAGCAGCCTTCGCTTCGACATCGTCTCGGCGAGCCAGAGCACGAGGGCGAGAACGATGAGCGCGATGGAGATGATCCAGAGCCCGCGCGCGCCGCTCCGGATGAAGTCCTTGAACGCGAGCCCGATGATGACGATCGGAATCGTGCCGAGCCCGACGTGCCATGCGAGCCGCGAGTCGGCGTCGGCGAACGGACGGCGCGTCAGCAGCCCGCGCACGAATCCGGTCGTCATTCGCCAGCAGTCGTTCGCGAAGTAGACGAGGACGGCGAGCAGCGTGCCGAGCTGGATCACCGCCGAGGCCGCGGCCCCCGGATCTTTCCACCCCAGCAGCGCGGGAACGAGCCGCAGGTGCGCCGTCGAACTGATCGGGATGAATTCGGTGAGCCCCTGAACGAGGCCGAGAACGATCGCCTCGAGAAGCGTCATCACATCTCCCAGACGACCGGAAGAATCATCGGCCGCCGGTTGAGCTTCTTGCGGAAGAAGCGCTTGAGCATCGCGCGCAGCTTCTCCTGGACGATCTCGGGATCCTGCATCTCCTCGCGGCTGGTCGCGGCGAGCAGCTCGTTGATCTGCGCGCGCATCTGCAGGAGCACCTCGGCGCTCTCGTCTACATGAACGAGCCCGCGCGTGATGATCTCGGGTTCGCGAACGAGCTGCCCGGTCTGCATGTCGAGCGCGACCACCACGATGACGAACCCGTCTTCGGCGAGATGCTGCCGGTCGCGAACGACGACGGTGGCGACCTCCTCCGACTGCCCGTCGATGAAGACTTTGCCCGAGGGGACGCGATCCTCGAGGACGCGCGACGACTCCCCGTCGAACTCCGCGACCTCTCCGTTCGTGATCACCACGATTCTCTCGCTCGCCACGCCGACCGCGCCGGCGAGCTGGGCGTGCTTGACGAGGTGGCGCAGCGTTCCGTGCACCGGGATGAAGTAGCGGGGGGAGACGACCCGGAGCATCGTCTTCAGCTCCTCGCGACACGCGTGGCCCGACACGTGAATGCCGGGCATCTCGTGGTGGATGACTTCCGCGCCGCGCCGGTAGAGGTGGTCGATGACGTTGTTGATCTTCCGCTCGTTGCCCGGAATCGTGCGCGCCGAGATGATGACGAGGTCGCCCGGCTCGACCTGCACGCCGCGATGCTCGTCGAACGCGATGCGCGCGAGCGCGGACGACGGCTCGCCCTGCGTGCCAGTGGTGATCACGACGATCTTCGACGGGCTCTCGTCCATCGGCTTGTTGTGGCCGGGGCGCGCGTCGCGCGGGAAGTGGATCCACCCGAGCCGCTCGGCCGTCTCCACGTTGTCGACGAGTGAGCGGCCGACCAGGAACACTTTGCGCCCGACCTTGCGCGCGCAGTCGATGATCTGCTGGATGCGATGGATGTGCGACGCGAAAGTCGTGATGACGATGCGGCCCTTCGCGCCGGCGAAAACGTTCTCGAGGGTCTGCCCCACGACGCTCTCCGAGCGCGAGTAGCCCTCGACGATGGAGTTCGTGGAGTCGCTGAGCAGCAGCATCACGCCTTCCTCGCCGTACGCGGCGAAGCGGCGAAGGTCTGTCTCGAGCCCGTCGATCGGCGTCGGATCGAGCTTGAAGTCGCCGGAGTGGACGACCGTGCCCAGAGGCGTGCGGATCGCGAGGCCGACCGCGTCGACGATCGAATGCGTCACGCTGATCGGCTCGACCGTGAAGTCACCCGCCTGCACGGCCTGTCGCGGCTCCAGCAGACGCAGATCGGCGCTGGACCGCAGGTCGAACTCTTCGAGCTTGTCCTCGACGAAGCCGAGCGTAAGCTTCATTCCGTAGACCGGCACGTTTGCGAACTCGAGAAGAAACGGCAGCGCGCCGATGTGGTCCTCGTGCCCGTGCGTGAGGAAGATCGCGACCAGCTTCTCGCGAATCCCGCGCAGGTAGGTCATGTCCGGGACCACCGCGTCGACTCCCATCATCGAGGTGTCGGGAAAGGTCATCCCGCAATCGAGCACGATCGCCGAGCCGGGAAGCTCGAGGATCATCATGTTCATCCCGAACTCGCCGAGCCCCCCGAGCGGGATTACGCGAAGCGGGCCGGTTGCGTGGGGAGCGGCAGGAGACTCTATCGGCTGATCGGTCATCAAAACCTTGAATGCAGAACGCTGAGTGCAGAATTAAGGTTGCAACAATTCGTGCACCTTTTCGTGTCGATTATAGCAGTACGCGGAGGAATGTGGCGCAGACACTCTTGTCTGCGCGCGGCGCGGAGCGCCGCCTTCCTGCAGGCGACAGGCGATGAGCCGGCGCTAACGGCACCCCGCAGATTCTCCATTCAGTGGTCGCCTTCGGCGACGTGCAGGCAGGAGTGTCTGCGCCACATCAGCATCATCAACGGACAGTCTCGCTGCCTGCTTTGACCTTTGGCCTTTGGCCTCCGGCCTGCTTCATCGCCTCTCGCCTGCCCTACGGATAGATCTTGTACAGCATGCGCGGGTACGGGATGCACTCGCGAAGGTGCGTCACGCCGCAGATCCAGGCGACGGCGCGCTCGATGCCCATTCCGAAGCCCGAGTGCGGGAACGAGCCGTACTTCCTCACGTCGAGGTACCACTGGAAGGCCTCGATCGGCAGGTCGTGCTCCTTGATCCGCTGCAGAAGCAGGTCGTGGTCGTGGATGCGCTGAGAGCCGCCGATGATCTCGCCGTACCCCTCGGGAGCGAGCATGTCCATGCCCAGCGCCACTTCGGGATCGTTCGGATCGGGCTGCATGTAGAACGCTTTGATCGACGTCGGGTAGCGCGAGACCATGACCGGCTTGTCGAACGCCTCGGCGAGCGCGGTCTCGTCGTCGGCTCCCAGGTCGTCGCCGAACTTCACGTCCTTGCCCTTCTTCTGCAGGACGTCGATCGCCTCGCGGTAGGTGATGCGCGGGAAAGGGCGCTGGATCCGCTCGAGCTTCGTGATGTCCCGCTCGAGCGCCTTGAGCTCTTCCTTCCGCCGCTCCACGACGCGCTGCACGATGTACTCGACGAATTCTTCGGCGAGGTTCTGGAGGCCGTCGAACTCGAGGAACGCGACCTCCGGCTCGATCATCCAGAACTCCATGAGGTGACGGCGCGTCTTCGACTTCTCGGCGCGGAACGTCGGGCCGAAGCAGTAGACCTTGCCGAGCGCCGCGGCGGCCGGCTCGAGGTAGAGCTGGCCCGACTGCGAGAGGTACGCCTTGTCGCCGAAGTAGTCGGTCTCGAAGAGCGTCGAGGTTCCCTCGCACGCCGCCGGCGTGAGGATCGGCGAGTCGATCAAGGTGAAATCGTTGTTGTAGAAGAAGTCTCGACACGCCTGTTCGACTTCGCTTCGGATCCGAAGGATCGCGTGCTGGTTCTTCGAGCGAAGCCAGAGATGGCGGTGCTGCATCAGGTACGCCGTGCCGTGCTCCTTCGGCGTGATCGGATAGTCCTGTGTCAGGTGAGCGACCTTGAAGTCCGAGACGTGAAGCTCGACCCCGCCCGGCGCGCGCGGCTCCTCACGCACGACGCCGACGACGTGAAGCGTCGACTCCTGCGTCGAGTCGGTGGCAGCCTGCCACGACTCCTCGCTGACTTCCTTCTTCGAGACGACACACTGCAGATAACCGGAGCCGTCGCGCACGATCGGGAACTTGAGCTTCCCCGACTCGCGCTTGTTGTAGAGCCAGCCCTTCACGGTGACGGTCTGGTCGATGTGTTTCGAAAGCTCGCCGATGCGTACGTGGTCCATGGTCTCTTCCTGTCTACGGGCCTTCCCCGAAAGGCGGGCATTATAACGGGCTGGGGGGTGGAGCGCGAAAAGGGCTCCATGTGGAGTGCAAGAGCGGAGCTTTCGCGCTTCCGGGCCGAAGCGCAGCTTTGGCCTGGAAGTTGGGTCGAGGGGAGCGGAAGCTGCGGCTTCCGCCGAGGAGGGGCGAAAGCTTCGCTTTCGCACTCCACATGAGCCTACTGCCGCCGGATGGCGAGAAGGGTGATGTCGTCGGACGGCTCGAAACCGGCGGCGTGCGCGTGAACCGAGGCGACGATCGTGCCCAGAAGGGCCGACGCCGACTCCGAGGACGATCGCAACACCTCGACCAGCCGTTCGTCACCGAAGAACCCGGCCGCTCCGCTGGCCTCGGTCACGCCATCGGTGAACAGCACGACTGTCTCTCCCGCGCCGATCGGCTCGGTCGCGACGGTGAACGGCAGCCCGGGCATCAGCCCGAGCGCGGGGCCGGTCGGCGCGAGGCGGGCGCGAACCGCGCCACCCATGACGACGAGTGGCGCCTCGTGTCCGCAGTTGATGTAGTGAAGCTCCGCCGCCGCGGGATCGATGACGCCGAGAAACGCGGTCGCGAACATGCTCGAGCTCTCGTGCGTCGTCGCGATGTAGTCGTTCGTCACCCGCGCCGCGCGGTCGAGAACCGAGGACGGCGAGGCGTCCGCCGGCATCGCGGTGGCGACGGCGCGCAACAAGCTGCGGAACAGCGCCATGTAGAGCGCGGCGCCGACTCCTTTTCCGCACACGTCGGCGACTACGATCATCGTCGCGCCGCCGTCGAGAGGGAATGCGTCGTAGAAGTCGCCCGCGACTTGTTTCGCCGACTCGAACCGCGCGGCGATCTCCCACCCGTCGATCGCGGGGATGGTCTCGGGGAAGAAGCCCTTCTGGATCTCGCGGCCGATTTCGAGCTCGCGCTCGAGGCTCGCGGCATAGAGCCGCTCCCGATCGCGCAGCTTCTTCTTGTCGAGCGACGAGGTGACGCGGGCGCGCAGGATCACCGGGTTGAACGGCTTGGGCAGGTAGTCGTCGGCGCCGAGCTCGATGCAGCGGACGACGCTCTCGATGTCCTCCACCGCCGAGATCATGATCACAGGGATGTGGCGGAGCGCCTCGTCGGACTTCACGCGCGTCAGGACCTCGTAGCCGTCCATCTCCGGCATCATGATGTCGAGGAGGACGAGGTCGAACTCGCCCGCGGACAGCTTCGCGAGCGCGTCGACGCCGTTCACCGCCATCTCCGCCTCGTAGCCCTGCTTTTGCAGACGTCGCGACAGCATGTCTCGGTTCATCTCCACGTCGTCGACCACGAGGATGCGTCCGGGGCGCTCGCCTGGAGTTGCGGCCATGTCAGTGCGTTCCCTCGCCGGCGAGGATCTTCGAGAGGTAGGGCATCTCGCGCTCCGCCGCCTTCTCGCCCTGCTCGATGAGGTACGGGATCAGGTGAGTGTCACTCAGGCCGACACGATTCTCGATGAGCGGCATGATCGGGATGACCTCGGCGTGATGCGCGAGGTTGTAGAAGGCGAAGGTGGCCCGGATCAGGTAGTTCATCGTCACGGTCGATGCCTGGAGA
>JAMPYE010000314.1 GCA_023700825.1 Thermoanaerobaculia bacterium
AACAACTAACCACTGACAACTGACAACTGAAAACCAACGACTCCCGCGAATCCCTCTAAACCCGCACCTTTACCTTGATTCCCGACGGCTCCGTCACCTGAATGAGCCGGAGCGCGTGGAGGGCGTAAAGGATCTTCGCGTTTTCGGCCGGCGCGAGCGGGCCGTACTGGATGAGCTCGTAGAGAGCCTTCCTGCCGTCGACGAGCTCGTACTGCACCTGCTCCTCGGGCGTGAGCGCGAGGTTCGAGAAATCGGCGTCGGGAACTCGAGCGAGCACGGTCGCCTTCTTTCCCATCCGCGCCACCAGCGTGCGCGCGTCGGCGATTCTCCGAACGCCCTGGATCACTGCCTGTCGCGTCGGGAAGTTGAGCTTGATGAACTCCTGCGTGCGGTCCCGGCCCGGCTGGAAACTCACCGTGCCCTCGGTCCATTCGAAAACCGACCAGACGATGTCCTGAACCTGCTCCTTCACGGAGACGAAGAGCTGCTTCGGCTCGATGGCCCGCATCTCGACGAGGATCACGCCCTGCCGCTTCGCTCCCGACTCCTTGAGCTTCACGACGCTCTCGTCGAACTGCGCCTGCGTGATCAGCCCCTGCTGGAGCAGCCGGATGCCGAGCGAGTCGGCGATGTTCGTCGACGTGGCGAAGATGATGTTCCCTTCGTCGATGAAGATGTGCTTCGTCTCGCTTGGACGCACGCACTCGACGACGCCCGGGGCCTTGTACCGATGAATGGTAACGAGGACTTCGGGGAGTGGCGTCTGAGAGAGGTCGCCCTTGAACAGGCTGGTCGAGGCGTTCGAAGACATCTGGCGCTCACGCGGCGGGCCGACCGCGTTCGATCGGATCAGGAATGCTGCTCTTTCTTCTCTTCGAGGGAGGCCTTGGCGTCCTTGTCCTTCCCCTTGATCGAGTCGCGGAAGTTGGCGATGCCTTCGCCCAGCCCCTTGCCGAGCTGCGGCAATCGCCCGACGCCGAAGAGCAGGACCACGATCGCGAGAATGACCAGGAGCTCCCAGATACCAAATGAACCGAACATACGACCTCCCAACGACTTGCAATCATAGTATCAAACCCGAAAGCGGCGCCGGGGAATCCCGGAACAGGCGGGAGGCGAAAGGCGAGAGGCGGTGAGCAGGCAGAACAGCGAGAAGCGGCTCGAACGAGGCCGGGGAGGCGGCTGGCTCGGGGCACCTGCCTCGACAGCACCCGAGACCTCAGCCAATCCCATTCCCGATTGCCTCCGGCCTGCTCATCGCCTCTCGTCTTTCGCCTATCGCCTGGTTTCCGCTAGGATGCGCCCCGCACGATGCTCGACCTTGCGACGCTCAACCCACGCCAGCGCGACGCCGTGACCCACGAGTCGGGGCCGCTGCTGGTTCTCGCCGGTGCCGGGTCCGGCAAGACGCGCGTGATCACCTATCGAATCGCCCACCTGGTCGGGAACCTGGGGGTCGATCCGACCTCCATCCTCGCGGTGACATTCACCAACAAGGCCGCGGCCGAGATGGTCGAGCGCGTCTCGAAGATCGTGCCCGGCACGAACGGCCGGCCGACGGTCGGAACCTTTCACTCGACCGCGGTCCGAGCCCTGCGGCGCTACGGTGACCGTCTCGGCTACACGCGCTCGTTCGTCATCTACGACACGGCCGACCAGCTCGCGCTGCTCCGCCGCGTCCTGCGGGAGTCGGGCCTGAGCGAGGAGCAGTTCCAGCCGAGGGCCGTCCTCTCGCGGATCTCGAAGGCGAAGAACCTGCTCGTCAGCCCGGCGGAATTCGAGAAGCAGAACACCGACTTCTTCGGCGCCCGCATCGCGTCGCTCTACCGCACCTACCAGGCGAAGCTCCGCGAATTCGACGCGATGGACTTCGACGACCTGATCGGAAACTGGATCGAGCTGCTCAAGAACCACGACGAGGTTCGCGAGCAGACGCACGCGCGCGTCCGGCATCTCCTCATCGACGAATACCAGGACACGAACCACGCGCAGTACGTGCTCGTAAAACTGCTGGCGGGCGGCTCCGGAAACGTGGCCGCGGTCGGCGACGAGGATCAGTCGATCTACCGCTTCCGCGGCGCCGACATCGAGAACATCCTCCGCTTCGAGAAGGACTTCCCCGGCGCGCGGGTGGTGAAGCTCGAGCAGAACTACCGCTCGACCGGAAACATCCTCGACGCCGCGATCGGCGTCGTCTCGAACAACCTCGCGCGCAAGGGCAAGACGCTCTTCACCGATTCGGGGCGCGGCGAGCCGGTCCGCGTCGTGCAGTGCGAGACGGACCGCGACGAGGCGCAGTTCACGATCCGCGAGATCGACCGCCTCCGCGGCTCCATGAGGCTTCAGGACTTCGCCGTCCTCTTCCGGACCAACGCGCAGTCGCGCCCGTTCGAAGAGGAGCTGCTCAAGCGCAACCTCCCGTACATCGTCGTCGGCGGGACCCGCTTCTACGAGCGGGCGGAAGTGAAAGACGTCCTCTCCTACCTCCGGCTCATCGCGCGGCCTAACGACACCCCCTCGCTCGAGCGGATCATCAACGTTCCGGCTCGCGGGATCGGCGACACGACGTGGCGCGCGATCGACAACGCCGCGAAGGACGCGTCGACCACGCCGTGGGAGATCATCGAGGGCGACCTGCCGTTCCTCGCCGAGCGCGCACGCAAGGCCGTGCGCGAGTTTCGCGAGACTGTCGAGGACCTCCGGCGCGCCTCGCAATCGGGCGAGGGACTCGGCCCGCTGCTCGAGTACGTCGTCCTCCGCACCGGCTACCGCAAGGCGCTGCTCGAATCGAAGGACCCGCAGGACGAGGCGCGCCTCCAGAACATCGCCGAACTCGTGAACTCCGCGAACGAGTTCGCGGAGTCGAACGCCGACTCCTCGATCTCCGCATACCTCGACTCCGTGACACTGATGGCCGACGTCGATACCTACGACAAAGAGAAGGGCGTCACCCTGATGACGCTCCACGCGGCGAAGGGGCTCGAGTTCAAGGTCGTCTTCCTCGCCGGGATGGAAGAGGGAATCCTCCCGCACGCGCAGTCGCGCGACGACTTCGGGGACATCGAGGAGGAGCGGCGGCTCTGCTACGTCGGCATGACGCGCGCCCGCGAGCGCCTCTACTGCCTCCACTGCTTCCAGCGTCGGGTCTACGGACAGCTCCGCGAGCAGGAGCCGTCGCCGTTCCTTGACGAGATCCCCGAGGCCGTCACCGAGAAAGTGCGCCACGAGTCGGCGTTTGGCTCGGGGTACGGCAGTGGTTACGGATCGTCGCGAGGGGCGACGATGCCCGGGCGGGAGAATCCGCTTCGCAGCCCGAAGACGTCGTTCGCCCCGCGCGGGGGCGGCGGACGCAAGCCGGAACAGAGCAACGTGGGCAACGTGATTGGCTTCTTCAAGGATGCCCCCGTAGCCTTCGACCCCAACGCGATCCGGGCTGCGAAAGCCAACGAGGGCGCGTCCAAAGGGCTCACCCGCGGCACGCGCGTGAGGCACGAGCAGTTCGGCGAAGGCGTGATCCTCAAGATCGAGGGAGAAGGCGAGAACGCGAAGCTCACCGTCTTCTTCGATCGCGCGGGCAGCAAGAAGTTCGTGGCGAAATACGCGAAGCTCGAAAAGCGGTAGGCCGATCGAGGCCAGAGGTCAAAGGCCAAAGGTCAAAGCAGGCAACGTGTCGCGCGGGGCAGTTCGGCTTCTTGATCGCTGCCCGCACGAGTCGTCATCCCGACGACCGAGCTCCGCGAGGGAGGAGGGAGCTCGCAGGCTGGTACGGTTGAGGTTCGTCACGGACACTCTCGCTCCCGACATATGCGTACCAGTCCGCGAGGCCCCTCCTCAATCTGTGCGAACGTCGTAGAATCGGGCCCGCTCCACGGAGGATCACGATGCTCCGGACTCTTGTCTTCGCCTTCGCCCTCTCTCTCGTCACCCCGTTCGCGCAGGCCGAGGTCGCTCCCTGCGAGTGGCTCGAGCACGTCGAGCACGATCTCGCGGGTTTCTGGATGCGTGACGACCTGGCAGGCTCGCCCGCCGGCTCCTTCCCGACCTTCATCTGCGCCGATGGCACCCCGCTCGACACCGCGGCACCCTGCCCCTCGTTCGAGAAGGCTCCCGACTGGATCAGGAACGAGTTCGGGCGCCAGTACATCCGCATGGTGTCGCGGCAGGTCTACACCTACGGCGTGATCTACCACCTGACCGGAAACGAAACGGCACTCGAGCGTGCACGCGCGGGGACGCGGTTCATCATGCAGCGCGCGTGGGACCCGAAGAGCGGCTCGGTGGCGACGTTTCTCTCCGACGGGAAGCCGGGGCCGAAGCCGGGTCAGCGCACCACGCAGAGCCTCGCCTACTCGCTGTTAGGGCCCGCGTTCTACTACTACCTGACGCGCGATCCCGAGACGCTCGCCTTCATCGAGTCCGTCAGGCGCCATATCTTCGGGCGGTACTGGTCGAAGGACTGGAAGATACTCGCGTGGACGCTCGAGGACGCGGGCGACGACACTCGCGACCGCAAGGAGCTCGTCGCGCAGCTCGACCAGATCAACGCCTACATGCTGTTGATGCTCCCGCTGCTCGACGAGAGGTCGCGGCCCGCCTGGGAGGCCGACCTCCGAAGGCTCGTCAGGGTGATGCTTCGCGACTTCCACGACGAGGAAGCGCGCCGCTTCTACGGCTACATCCACGACGACAAAGGACGCAAGTGGGGCGAGAGGCACAACGACTTCGGCCATACGACGAAGGCGTACTGGATGCTGCTCCTCGCCGGGCAGGAGTTGAAGGAAGAGTCGTGGGTCGCGACCGCGCGGGCAGGCATCGACGACGTGCTGAAGGCGGCCTGGGTCCGTCGCAACATCGCGGACGCCCCCGAGTGGCAGGCGCCCGTCATGCGGCGCGCCGCCGACGCCGACGGCTTCTACCACGTCTGGGCGAACAAGCCCGACGGCATCGGCATCGCCTGGTGGGAGTGGTGCGAGCTCGATCAGGCAGCGGCAACGATGGCGCTCTCCGACGCGAACTACACCCGTTACCTCGACGAGACCTATCGCTCCTACTTCGCCACCCTCGTCGATCCCGAGCACGGGGGCACCTACGGTTTCCCCGGCGCCACCGCGAGCGCGAAGGGACATCACTGGCAGAACGGATATCACGCGGCGGAGCACGCCCTGGTCGGCTACGTCACGAGCGCGCTACGGCGCGGCGAGCCGTTCCGGCTCTACTTCGCGTTCCCTGATTCGGACCGCGCCGCCGTCGCACCCGCGTACTACTTCGACGCGAAGGAAACCGGACGCCGCGCCATGGAACGCATCGAGGGAGGCGTGCGGAAGGTGCGGGTCACGTACGTTAGGCCGTGACGCGGGCGGGAGGCGAAAGGCGAGAGGCGACGAGCAGGCCAGAGATCGAGGCGCGCGAATTGAAGGGCAGGAGTCGGAGCGGAACGCATTCGGCATCCGACCGATCGCGACGGTTGCCGCGCTCCTCCGCGTTGCGGTCGTCTAAGTGCGAGTGACGGCGCGAGGAATCCCCGGCAATTCGCGGGAGCGTACCAGCCTGGATGACAAGCCCAGCGGGCGACGCATCGCGTCGCCCCTACGGCATCCGAAATCTCTCTGGCCTGCTCATCGCCTCTCGCCTTTC
>JAMPYE010000315.1 GCA_023700825.1 Thermoanaerobaculia bacterium
GGCCGCGATCGCGGCCGGCTCCAGCGCGGCGCAGGAGGCGAGAACGCGCATCATCCGGTCGACGGCCCAGGCGAGGTTCACGGCGGTCGGGCGGGAGCGGCGGAGCAGCTCCGCGGCCCGCTCCATCGATCCCGGGAGCGGTAGCGCGTTCGCGGCCGCGAGCCTCGCCTCGAGCGCGAGCCCGTAGGCGGCGGCGACACCGATCGCCGGCGCGCCCCGGACCACCATCGTGGTGATCGCCGAGGCGACCGAAGCCGCGTCGCGAAAGGGAATCCACTCGATCCGGCGCGGCAAAACCCGCTGGTCGATCAGCTCGAGGCGGTCTCCAAACCAGCGGAGAGGGGAGGCGTTGTCGTCCATCTGGAATCGGTATACTACCAAGGCCCCGGCTTCATTCGTTCGGCCCCAGGGCCGCGGCGGCACTCTTTCTCAGAAACTGCACGGAGGCTAGTGAGCATGCGAGTAGGAATCAACGGGTTCGGACGCATCGGGCGCGTCATCATGAGGACGGCGCTGAAGTACGGAACGAAACTCGAGTTCGTCGCGGTCAACGACATCACTGACCCGGGGACTCTCGCGTATCTTCTCAAGTACGACTCGGTCCACGGAAATCTCGAGAACGACATCGTCGCGAAGGACAACGCGATCGTCGTCGACGGCAAGTCGATCCGCGTCTTCGCGGAGAAGGACCCGGCGAAGATCCCCTGGGAAGAGCTCGGCGTCGACCTGGTCATCGAGTCGACCGGCCTCTGGACCAAGCGCGAGGACGCGGCGAAGCACCTTCGCGGCAACGTCAAGCACGTCGTCATCTCCGCGCCGGCCAAGGGCGAGGACATCACCGTCTGCCTCGGCGTGAACGACGCGGCGCTCGACGTGACGAAGCACTTCGTCATCTCGAACGCCTCGTGCACCACGAACTGCATGGCGCCGATGGCGAAGGTCCTGCACGAGAAGTTCGGAATCAAGAAGGGGATCATGACGACGATCCACTCCTACACGAACGACCAGCGGATTCTCGACCTGCCGCACAAGGACCACCGTCGCGCTCGCGCGGCCGCGCTGTCGATGATCCCGACGTCGACCGGCGCCGCGAAAGCGGTCGGCCTCGTCCTGCCCGAGCTCAAGGGCAAGTTCGACGGCATCTCGGTTCGCGTGCCGACGCCGAACGTCTCGCTCGTCGATCTCGTCATCGAGACCGAAAAGCCGGCGACGGTGGAGGAGATCAACCAGGCGATCCGCGCCGCAGCCGACGGCCCGATGAAGGGAATCCTGGCCTACAGCGACGAAGATCTCGTGTCGATCGACTTCAAGGGAAATCCCGCGTCGTCGATCGTCGACACCGGCTACACCCGCTCGGTCGACCCGCACATGCACAAGGTGCTCTCCTGGTACGACAACGAGTGGGGATACTCCAAGCGCGTCGTCGATCTGTGCGAATACATCGACAAGAAGAAAGCCTGATCCGAGAGACACCGTCCGGCCGCCCAGTGCGGCCGGACCCGTCTCCGGCGTCGTGTACGGCGGAGGCGGCCCCGGAGGAGAGGAGCGGACCATGATCAAGGTCAACACCGTCGACCAGCTCGACCTGCGCGGCGCGATCGTCTTTTACCGCGTCGACTACAACGTCCCGATGGAGGACGGAAGAGTCACCGACACCACCCGGATCGAGGAGACGCTTCCGACCCTGTCGTTCATGCGCGAGCGCGAAGCGCGGATCGTCATCGCCGCGCATCTCGGAAGACCGAAGGGGCAGCGCAACGAAAAGTACTCGCTCAAGCCGGTCCGCGACACGCTCGCCGAGATGATCAATGTCGAGGTGCAGTGGGCCGACGATTGCGTCGGCCCCGACGCGGTCGCGAAGGCGAAGGCGCTCCCGCCGGGTGGCGTGCTGCTGCTCGAGAACCTCCGCTTCCACGCGGAGGAGGAGAAGAACGATCCGGAGTTCGCGAAGCAACTGCGCGAGCTCGCCGACCTCTACGTCGACGACGCCTTCGGCGGAGCGCATCGCGCGCACGCGTCGATCGTCGGCGTCGCGGAGCTGTACGAGCCTTCGAAGAGGGCCGCGGGCTTCCTGATGGTCAAGGAGCTCGATTTTCTGCAGAAGATCACGAACGTCTCCGAACGCCCGTTCGTCGCCGTGCTCGGCGGCGCGAAGATCGCCGGCAAGATCGAGCCTCTCGAGGCGATGATCAAGCTCGCGGACCACGTGCTCATCGGCGGCGGCATGGCGAACACCTTCCTGGCCGCGAAAGGGAATGCGCTGGGCGCGTCGCTCGTGGACGCGGAGTCGCTGCCCGTCGCGACGAAGATCCTCGCCGCGAACGAGCGCGCGAAGCTCCACCTGCCGACCGACCTCGTTCTCGGCGACAACGTGAAGGCGCCGACGAAAGTCCGCATCGTCGACGTCGGTTCGGAGATCGCGTCCGACGAGATGGCGGCCGACATCGGCCCGAAGACGATCGAGTCTTACGCCGCGATCCTCTCGAGCGCGAAGACGATCTTCTGGAACGGCCCGATGGGAGTGTTCGAGACGAAGGAGTTCTCCGCCGGGACGCTCGCAGTCGCGAAGGCCGTGTCGCACGCAGGCGCGATCTCGATCGTCGGTGGCGGCGAGTCGGTCGAGGCGGTCAACGAGTCGGGCTACGCCGACCGTATCAGCCACATCTCGACCGGAGGCGGCGCGTCACTCGAGTTCGTGAGCGGGGAGGCGCTGCCGGGCGTGGAAGTGTTGCGTGTCGGCTAAAGGGTCCCTGGCCGAATTGAGAATTGGGAATTGAGAATTGAGAGATGGTGGCGAGGCGTTCTGTGCCATCTCGGTGCGTGCACTCGATCGGTTGTGCGATAATGAGTCACTCTAAAGTGCGCAATTATTTTTATCTCTCAATTCTCAATTCTTAATTCTCAATTCCTTCAGATGGCTCAAGAGATCGAGGTCAAGTTTCCGCTCGCGGACCGCGCGGCGATGATTCAGAGGCTCGAGGGCCTCGGGGCGGAGCGACTCTACCCGGAGACCTTCGAGGACAACATCGTGCTCGACCGCCGAGGCGAGTTGAAGACTCGCGGCTCGATGCTCCGCGTCCGGAAGTTCGGCAAGTACACGCTCGTGACGTTCAAGGGCCCGTCGTCGATCATGGGCGGGGTTCGCTCTCGCGAGGAAGTGCAGACTGGCGTCGAGAGCCTCGAGCGAGCGCTCTCGCTTTTCGACATGCTCGGGTTCAAGCCGATCTTCCGCTACCAGAAGTTTCGAGAGGTATGGCGCCTCGAAGAAACCGAGATCGTGCTCGATCGCACGCCGATCGGCGACTACTTCGAGATCGAAGGATCGCTCGCGAAGATTCGCGAGCTTGCCACCGCGCTCGGGATGGACATGGACAAAGCGATCCGGCTCACCTACGCCGACCTCTACCGCCAGCAGCGCCGGACGCGTCCCGACCTGCCCGAGAACATGATCTTCCCGCCCGAAGGGTATCCGTCGGGATGAAGGCGATGGTGCTCGCGGCGGGGCTGGGGACGCGGTTCCGTCCGGTCACCGATTCGCTGCCGAAGCCGCTCGTGCCGCTCTGCAACCGTCCACTCGTCGCCTGGGCGATCGACTCCCTGATCGACGCGGGCGTGAGCGAGGTCGTCGTCAATCTCCACCATCATCCCGAGTCGCTCCGGCGGTGGCTCGACGCGGAGTACGCAGGCCGATGCGAGATTCGTCATTCGCTCGAGCCGGAGATTCTTGGCACCGGGGGCGGGCTCCGGAAGGCACGGGGGCACTTCGAGAACGAAGAGTTCTTCTTTCTCGTGAACGGTGATTCGGTGCAGTTCCCGCCCTGGGCGGAGCTGGCCGCGTCGGTGCGGACGACTGGTGCGATCGCAGCGATGCTCCTGCGGCACCCGCCGCGCGACGACCGCTTCACGAGCGTCTGGTTCGACGGCATTCGAGTGACGGCGATCGGCCCGACCGGAAGCGGCGAGCCGCTGATGTTCGCCGGAGTGCACGCGCTCACTCCCGACGTCTTCGAGTACCTGCCGCAACGCGAGTTCTCCGGCATGACTGAAGACTTCTACGTGCCGATGCTCGAGACGGGCGACCGGCCGGTCGCCGGAGTCGTGCACGACGGGCTTTGGTTCGACGTCGGGAGCCCGTGGCGTTATCTCCAGGCGAGCCGGGAGCTGACGTCGGCGCTCGTGCGTGGAGAGGTTGCGATTCCGCGCGGGTCGCGGGCGGTTGCAGACGGATCGGTCGCTGATGAAAGCGCGCGCCTCGACGGGCGGATCTCGGTGTCTGTCGCCGGACGGGGTTCCGTCGTCGAGCGGGATGCGGAGGTCGTCGACAGTGCGCTTTGGGAAGGCACGCGAGTCGGGGCCGGCGCGCGGATCGAGTCGTCGGTCATCGGCGGAGAAGTCGCGATCCCGGCAGGATCCCGCGTCGCGAATGCGCTGGTGTGGAACGGCGAGCGCGGAATCGTCGTCGTGCCGATCAACCCGACGCAGCCTGCTGTCACTACCGGCTTGTGATTCATGTGGAATGCGAAAGCGAAGCTTTCGCGCCGGGGCTACGTAGGCAAGGCGTGCCGTCTTGCTCCGCTTTGCCTGAATCGTTCGACCGGACTGGTGCTGCCGAAGAGAAGCTCCGGATGTCTGTCGCGCGGCGCTCCGCGCCGCCGCGAAGGCTTCGCTTTCGCACTCCACATCAGTTCGGCAAGCGCAGGACCTCAATCTGGACGCCGCGGTCGGCAGACGCGTGAACGCCGAGCGCCTCGGCTGCAGCGCGCGTGAGATCGATGACGAATCGCCCGCCGAATGGCCCCCGGTCGTTGATGCGCAGGATCACCTCGCTGCCGGTCGCGCGAGAACGGACCAGGACCACGGTGCCCAGGGGCAGATCCTTGTGTGCCGCTGTGAAGAGGTCGTGACGAAAGACTTCGCCGTTCGCCGTGCGCCTTCCCTCGAACTTCTTCGCGTAGTAACACGCATCGCCGGAGAGGGCCTCGGAGGCCACCAGCAGCTTTTTCACCGGCTCGGAGCTCTGCCATTCGCAGGCCGGATGGCCGCCGGGCAGGAGGATGGCGAATGAGATCAGAAGTGCGGCTCGCATCGGTTGGCAGGCTCGCGTGCTGGTCGCGCGTGGGCCGGATGTGCTGTAATCATGGCATATGACCGGCGTCAGACTCGTGGCGGGAATCCTGGTGATGGGGATCGCGGTCCCGCTACTGCTCTTCTCCCTTCTCGAGCTTCAGACGCTCAACCAGCTCGTCACGCTGTCCCTGGTCTGTTTCTTCTCCTGGGGCGTGGCCGATCTGATGGCCGCGATTCTCGAGCGCCCGCGCCTCAAGGACCGGACGGCGAAAGGCGCTTGGAAGGATTGGGAGAAGAAGGACGGCTGAGGATTTCGAATTTCGGATTGCGAATTTCGAATTTAGTATCAAAATATGAGCTGATATTCAAGCTCGATTTTTAATCTCTTTAATCGACTACTGTTTCAATCCCTCAATTCGAAATTCGAAATTCGAAATCCTCAATACGTCTCACCCTCTTCCCATGGCATCTTCCACACTTCCTCGTCCGTCTCGATTCTGGGCAGCTTCGGTGCGCGCCCCTGCTCCTTGAGGCGGTTGAACTCCCAGAGCTTCGAGTA
>JAMPYE010000316.1 GCA_023700825.1 Thermoanaerobaculia bacterium
CTCGACGTGCCAGCGATGCATGCCGTCCTCGTCCATCCCGCTCGCCCGGAGGATTGCGATCCATCCCTCCTTGTCGAGTCGCCGCCCTTCCGCCGCCTCCGCCGCGCGCCCGAGCAGTTCGAGGGTGACGCGCTGTTGCATCGCCAGGGCGTGGATTTCCGAGTCGATCTCCCGAAGGCGAAGCTCGAGCGCGTCGCGCATCGCGGACCCCTTTCCCTCGTCGAGGATCGACTTGATCTCCGCGAGCGGAAGCCCGGTGCGGCGGTAGAGATCGATGCGCTCCATGCGCTCGACGTCGCGATCGTCGTAGATGCGGTACCCCGCGGCGGTTCGCGACGATGGCGTCAGGAGGCCGATCGAGTCGTAATAGAGGAGCGTGCTGCGCGAGATGCCGAATCGCTCCCCGAGGCGGCTGATGGTCCACATCTGTCGGTTCTCCGAGGACGGGGGGCGGCGGCCCCCCTGTCCAACTTTCATCAGGCCGTCTTGCGGCTGCCGGCGCGGACCTCGTCGATGTGCGCCTTGTCGAGCCCCAGCCACTCCAGAAAGCTCTGATGCCCCTCGGGGTACCTTCGCTCGAACTCGGCGTGCCAGCGCTGCCGGCCTGCCTTGTCGACACCGACCAGTTCGAACAACTCGATCCAGCTCTTCACGTCCATGGTGCTCATTTCGAATCTCCTTTGCGTTTCGCCCCGCGGCTCTGCTTTTCGCCGCCACGATCAATCCTCAACCGTGAAGCGATAGGCGAGTCAAGCGTCGCGAGGGGGCAGACACTGAGAATCAGGAACTTCGTCCGCAACAACGGACGAGATACGCCGCCCTGCTTAGGGCGGCTGACTATCGATCCCTGATCGTGATCTTCTGCAACTTCTCTCTCGTTTCGGGCGAATACCAGATGTCGACGAACCTGGCGATCGACTCGCGCTCCTGTCGCGAAATCTCCTCGGCGGCGTTGCGGCGAAGAAGCTGCTTCGTGCTCGCGAAGGCCGGGAGCGCTTTCCCGGCAAACTGCTGCGCCGCCTCGTCCACCGCGCTTTCGAACTGCCCGGGAGAGACGGCCTGGTCGACCAGCCCTAGGTCGACTCCCTCGGCCGCGGAGTAGAGGGTTCCCGAGTAGAGCACCCGCTGGGCGATCCGGTCGCCCACCCAGAATCGGAGCATCTCCGTGGCTCCGGCGAAGACCGTCGAGCCGAAGGTGATCTCGTTGAGCGAGATGCGCGCGTTGCCCGATACCATCAACCGATGGTCGCAGGCGAGCGCGATCATGCACCCTCCGGCGATGGCGTGACCGTTCAGTGCCGCAATGACCGGCTTCGGGAAGGTGAACAAGTAGCGGTAAAGATCGGTGAAGCGGGTGAGATAGTGCGCGAACTCCTCGCGACCGAGGGGGAACAGCTCGGGGATGTCGAAGCCGAACGAGAAAAAGGGGCCGTTCCCCGTCAACACCAGCGCGTCGGACCGTCCGTCGGCTTCGAGCTGCTCGAGCGTGCCGCGCAACTCTTCGACGAGGGGGAGGATCAACGCGTTCACTTTTCCGCGGGAGAGGGTGATCGTCGCAACTCTCTCTCGCACTTCGAGCTTCACGAACGCCGATGCGCCACTCACGGTCGATTTCCTTCGTCCGTCGTAACTACTGTTCCACCGGACCCAGGTAGCGGTCCAGCCACTCGAGCGTCTGCTTGATCATTTCGTTTCGCGGGACGGAGTGCCCGCCGGGGTAGACCAGCCTTTTCTTGTGCTCGGGCGGAGTGCCGAGAAGCTCGAACATCGCGCGTTGCGAGGTGTCCGCGGGGAAGTAGAAGTCGAGCTCACCATTCAGCATCAACGTTGGCTGCTTTACTCTCGTCACGTAGTTCATGACGTCCACTTCCGGAAGCGCACGCTGGAATGACAAGCCGGCGACGTAAAGGACGTTCGCGCGGATGCGCTTCTCGACCGCCGGCAGGATCCCGCCGAGGGCGCCACCCCAGCTCACGCCGTAGTAGGCCACGCGCGTCGCATCGATGTCCTTGCGGCTCTCGAGATAGTCGATCGAGCGGGCGAGGTCCTTCTCCCACATTACCACCGCGTCCTTGTAGAACGTCGTCTCGTTCGGGTAGTCGGAGTGAAGCGCGCCGCCGCGCTCGTAGGTGTGTTTGTAGATCGGGAACATCATCGCGCGCCCGCTCTTCACCATGAAGTCAGTGCGGCGAAGATCGATCGACGCGCTGGACCGCGCCTCGATCGCGCCGGAGCCCGGAAAGACGATGACGACCTGATATGGCGGGCGCACGCCGACCGGAAGGAAGAGGTACGCGATCATCCGCTCGCCGCCGTAGGCGGCATCGAAGGTGATCTTCTGGCGGATGCCCTCGGGAGATTCCGTTTCCTCTTCGATGCGCGCGTTGAGCGGCGTGCGGTCGTAGGCGAACTGGCGGAGGTACTGCGAGAAGACCTCGTCGGACACCGGCTTTTCGGCTGCGAAGTCTCGGTGCGGCCTCTCCACCACCCGCTGCAGTGCCGCTACGTTCGGCTCCGTCACTGAATACCGGATGCAGCGGAACCCGTTGGTCGGCGCGCGGTCGAACGGCGGCTGCGCGTATGCGTCGACGAACGCGTAATCGAGATCGTTCCAGCCACCCCCCAGAATGAAGTGCGCGCCCGTGCTGTCCGCATTCCACGTCCACTCGCGCACGTTTCCGGCCAGGTCGGATACGCCGAAGCGATTCATGCTTTTCGTCGATCCGACCGGCATCGGGCCCTTCCCTCCGAGGTTCGAGAGCGGGACGATCCTCGAACTGGCGACGGGGAAGGCGACGCGATTCCAGTGAAAGATCGTGGGAAGGCTCTTGCCCGCCCACTCTGCGTAGGCCATCGCCTCGTACCAGCTCACTCCGCCCACTGGATAATCGTCCTGCCCCTCGGGGAACGATCCGATCTCCCACGTCGCCGGCCCGGGGCGACCGGTGCGGTCGACCAGGCGCGACATCGCCTCGTCCCACGAGAGCTCGCGCGAGCCATCGAGAAACTTCGCCTTCCAGTGCTTCACGTCGCGATACCCGCCGGCATCGACGAACCGCTTGTACTCCCGATTCGTCACCTCGTGCAGGTCCATCAGGAACGGCTGCGTAGGCTCCTCGGGCAGATGGTCGAGCCCCGGCATGACGAGCTCGAACGATCCTCCCTGAACCCAAGCCATGTCCGCGGGCACGCCGGACGGGGGGAATTGGTAGTCCCATCTGTCGCCAACGATCGGTGAATTCCAGACGACGTCGCGGATTGGTTCGTGGCCCGCCAGCTTCAGGTCGACGCGGGTGAAGCCACGCGGAAACAGGAAGTCGGTGAGGGGCGTCTTCCCGACCAGGACCGGAGCTGCGTCCGGATCGTCGTAGTACCTCACGTACACCTCCGCTCCCGGCGGGTTCGACGTGATCGTGATCTGCCTTGTAAAGCGCGGGCGCAGCCGATCCAGCAGCGGTTCGTCGGCTGCGACTGTCTCGATCCGCCGCGCCAGCATGAACGCATCCCAGCTCTCGCGTCCCTCCTCGAGCATCTGGATCTTGTCGACCACCGCTTCGAGCTGGGGCAAAGCCTCGTTCCGAACCCATCGCTGTTTCGAGCTGCGAACGAAGAGCCATCCACCCAATGCGGCCAGCAGGACGACGAGAAGCCCGGTGGTGGCGGCCAGGCGCACGCGCGAGGCGCGCGATCTCCTGGCCGGAAGCGACTCCGACGAGAGCTCGTTCCTCAGCGTGCCGAGCGCATCACGCACCTCGGAGGCGTCGGCGTACCGTTTGAGAGGGTCCTTCTCCAGACAGCGATCGATGATGCGCTCCAGCGGCGCCGGCGAATCGGGAGCGACTCGCGTGATCGGCTCCGGCGTGTCGCGAAGAATCGAGGTGATGACCGAGATGCTGGTGGCTCCCGTAAACGCCCGCCTTCCCGTCGCCATCTCGTAGAGCACGACGCCTAACGAGAAGACGTCGGAGCGCGGCCCGGTTGGCAATCCCTGCGCCTGCTCCGGAGACATGTACGCCACGGTTCCGAGCACCGTCCCGGCACCGGTGAGGGCGTCGGAGCGATGCGCGGTTTCGGAAATCTCCGCCGCGGGCGCGGTCTCTACGATGCGGGCGAGGCCGAAATCGAGGAGCTTCGGGCGCTCCTCCTCGTCGATCATGATGTTGTCCGGCTTCAGGTCGCGATGAACGACGTGCTGGCGGTGCGCCGCGGCGAGGCCGTCGGCGATGCCCTGCGCCAGTTCCAGCAGCCGTGCGGGCGTCAGTCCGCGCTCGATCGCGCGGCGGAGCGTGCCGCCGCGGACAAGCTCCATGGCGAGGAAATGCACCCCGTCGGCTTCGTGAAATCCGTGGATGGCGGCGACGTTCGGATGGTTCAGCGACGCCAGCACCTTCGCTTCGCGCTCGAAACGGAGGAGCCGCTCGATGTCCCCTCCAAAGCGCTCCGGGAGGATCTTGATCGCGACCTCGCGATCGAGCGTCGTGTCGACGGCTTTCCAGACCGCTCCCATCCCGCCCTCGCCGATCTGTTCCAGCAGGCGGTAGTGCAACAGACTCGAGCCGCGCTCGACACGAAGGTTCGGCATATTCGATGTCGCACATTATGCTCCCGTCGGCGGGCCGGATTGAGAATTGAAGACTGGATGGTGAAGCTCACCCGCCGCAAGACGTCGAGCAGAAGGGGCAGCGAGAAGAAGAAGGGGTCAGAAGAGGAGTCAGGGTCGAAGAAGAAGAAGAGAAGAAGGGGTCATCCATTGGGCCTCCGTGTCAAGTAGGCGACAGGTTCCCTGGGCGGGTGAGTGGCATCCGCTCGACGACGAATATCGTCACCTCGGAATCGCTCGGCGGCGCGCCGACGGCCTGCCGTCGGCGGTAGCTGCCGGGCAACCGGAGCGGTTCGGCGAGTCACCCGCAAGGGCCGGAGCGAAGCGGAGGAGCCGCCGTTAGGCGGCTTGACTCGACGAAGCGCGGAGGTTATTCCTCGGTGGCCAGGGTGGTGGCTCGTTGGTCGGTCGCATTCCCGTCCGTTTCAGTCGTACGTGCTGGATCGAGCAGCTGTCGATCCGCATCAGTCATCCATCAGGATCAAGACGAGCACCGCAGCCGGAGCCGCGTTTGTGCCGTCCCCGCCTCGTGGGAGGCACCAGAAACGTGATCGGTGCGAGGGCGTGTCCAGGCAAATGTCACAGATCTCGTGGTTCATCGCGGACCGAGTCCGCGAGGCCAACCCCAATGTGGCTCACGCCGTCGTCGCGGAACGAACAACGAGCCGGAGCCGGTGCGGGTCCAATCAGAGCTACGAGCTCAGAGTCTCAACCCCATCTCCTGGCTCCCGCACCGGCCCGGCTCAACCGAAGACTCGCGCGGGATCGAACTTCGCTCCCGAGTGCATGACGTGCCAGCCGGCGCGGGCGAGTTTGTGTGCGAGCGCCTTGCGGGCGAGAATCTTGTTGCTCTTCGCGGCCTTGTGCTCGTAGAAACGTCGCGCCGCGGGATACGAACGAATCGCGAAGTTCGCCGCCTCGACCCAGGCCCAGGCAAGGTAGCGGTTCCCGCACTTGGCGTTGCCCGTGCCCTTGGACTTGCCGTTGCTCAGCCGCTGCGTGCGCACGCAGC
>JAMPYE010000317.1 GCA_023700825.1 Thermoanaerobaculia bacterium
CCCGGCGTGCTGGCTGCATTCCCGAGAGCAACGTTCGCGAATGAATCGGGCTAGACTGCAGCGGATCGCGAAGCGCGCAATGGACACGAAACCGAGCCAGCCGGATTCTTCCCCAGCGGATCGTCTCGAGGCTGCAGAAGCGCGGGTCAGGGAGCTCGAGGCCGCCCTCGACGCCGAGCGCGAAACGCTGCGATATGCCCGGCAGCGGCTCGCGACGAAAGAAACCGAGATTCGTGAAATCCACCAGTCGCGGGCGTGGGCCGCGATCGCGGCGCTCCGTTCGATCAAGTACCGATTCGTCGATCCGCTCCTGGGGTCCGTCGGGATTTCGTGGCCGCCACGGCGGGCAAAGTCGGCGCCGACCGCGGCCGACCGCGGGGTCAGCCTTCAGGAGTTGCGCGAGCGGCCGGATCCAAACGCGTTCGACGTCGTCTGCCTTTCCACCTGCGACTGGGATGCCCGGTTTCAGCGCCCTCAGCAGCTGATGTCGCGCTTTGCGGCGGCGGGGCATCGTGTCTTTTACGTCAGCCAGCGTTTCCGTCAGGACGGCCCGAGCTGGCTCGTCGAGCGGAAGAGGCAGAACGTCTACGAGGTCACGTTTCGCGGGAAGGTGCTCAACGCCTTCACCGAGAGGCTCGACGACCGCTCGTGCGAGCAGTTGATGGCGGGGCTCGCCGACGTGAGCCGCGAGGCCTCCCTGGGCGCCGCCGCGACCATCGTTCAGCTGCCTTTCTGGTGGCCCCTTGCGAAAGAAGCGCGCGCGCGGTTCGGCTGGCCCGTCGTTTACGACTGCATGGACGATCTCGCGGGATTTTCGACGGTCCGCCGCGCGATGGTGGCGGACGAGGACGCCCTGCTCTCCGGCGCCGATCTCGTGACGGTGAGCTCGTCGAAGCTCGAGGAGCATGCTTCGACGCGGAGCAGTTCGGTGCTCGTGATTCGGAACGCGTGCGACTTCGAGCACTTCGCGAAGGCTCCCCGGGCGAACAACGCGCGACCGGTGATCGGCTACTTCGGCGCAATTTCGGACTGGTTCGACACCGCGCTGGTTGCCGGGCTCGCCGGGCGGCGACCGGACTGGGACTTCGTCCTGGTCGGCTCGACCTTTGGTGCCGACATCTCGCGGCTGGTGAAGCTGCCTAACGTTTCGCTTACGGGCGAGGAGGCGTACGAGTCGCTTCCCGAGTGGCTCGGGCGCTTCGACGTCGCAATCGTTCCCTTCAAGCGGGGCCGGCTCACCGAGGCGACGAACCCGGTCAAGGTTTACGAGATGCTCGCGGGCGGAAGGCCGGTCGTTTCGGTTCCGATCCCCGAGGTCGCTCTCCTCGCCCCGATGGTCCGGCTCGCGTCGAACGTCGACGAGTTCGAGCGGGAGATCGAGGCGTCACTCCCGAGCGACGAGAGCGCGATCGCCGCGCGGCGCGCGTTCGCGCGCGAGAACACGTGGGAGCGCCGCTTCGAGCAACTCAGGCCGGCGATCGCAGCCACGCTGCCTCGGGCGTAAGCGGCTTTCGACGTTCGTTCGTTACGTCGATAGGACGTGTTATCGTCCCTCGCCAGCGTATGTCTCGAGTCCTCTTCGTCTTTGGAACGCGGCCGGAAGCGATCAAGCTGGGGCCGGTCATCGAGGCGCTCCGGCTCGACCCGTCGTTTGAGGTCAGGGTCTTCGTCACTGGCCAGCATCGCGAAATGCTTGCCCAGGTGCTCGAGTTGTTCGAGATCGTTCCCGATGCCGATCTCGAGCTGATGAAGCCCGACCAGGGTCTCTCCGAAATTGCGGCGGCCGTGCTGACGGGCATGCCGGAGCTGCTGAGCGCAATGCGTCCCGACGTCGTCGTCGTGCAGGGCGACACGACGAGCGCGTTCGCGGCGGGGCTGACGGCGTTCTACGCCGGCGTCGACGTCGCGCACGTGGAGGCCGGGCTTCGCAGCGGCGATCCACTCGCGCCGTGGCCCGAGGAAGTCAATCGAAGGCTGCTCAGCGTCTTCACCCGCTACCACTTCGCGCCCACCGAGGACGCCCGCGCGAACCTGCTGCGCGAGGGCGTGGACGCCGCGCGAATCCACGTCACCGGCAACACGGTGATCGATGCGTTGAAGAAGGCGATCTCGCGGATCGAGGCCGACGATGCTCTGCGGGCCCGGCTCGATTCCGAGCTTTCGTTTCTCGATCCCGCTCGCCGGCTGATCCTGGTGACCGGACATCGGCGCGAGAGCTTCGGAGCCGGCTTCGAGTCGATCTGCCAGGCGCTGCTCGAGATCGCGCGCGAGCATCCCGGGGTCGAGATCGTCTACCCGGTGCATCTCAACCCGAATGTTCAGGAACCTGTGAGGCGGATTCTCGGCGGTCACGAGAGGATTCACCTCGTCGATCCGGTCGGCTACTTCTCGTTCGTGCGCCTGCTGACGCGTTGCGAGCTCGTCCTCACCGATTCCGGTGGAGTGCAGGAGGAGGCATCGACTCTCGGCAGGCCCGTGCTCGTCATGCGCGACACCACGGAGCGCCCCGAGGGAGTGCGCTCCGGGAACCTGCGGGTCATCGGCACTCGGAGAGAGGTGATCGTCTCGGAGGCGGGGCTCCTGTTGCGTGACGACGACAGGCGTGAAGCGATGAGCCGCCCCGGCGACGCGTTCGGGGACGGGAAGGCAGCGTCGCGGATCGCCGCGATCCTGCGCGCGGCCGACGGTTCGGACGAGACCAGATGACGCATCGGGCGCAGCAGGGGGATCCCGTGGTTCGGGCCCGGGAAACGCAGAAGCCGGGACCGAAGTCTCTGCGAGCCCGGATCCGGAGAATCGCGGTGGCCGTCGGCGGCAAGTTGCTTCCGGGGGCGGTGAAGCGACTCGTCAAGAGGTTCTGGGACCCGTGGGCGCCGCCTCGGCGTCGATGGGCGAGCTCGCGCGTGCCGTTCACCGCGAGCTCGCGCGCCGCGGCAAGCTGCTGCGACGTCATCTGTTTCTCGATCGTCGACTGGAACTTCCGATGGCAGCGTCCGCAGCAGCTGTTGTCGCAGCTCGCCGACGCGGGCCATCGTGTGTTCGTCTTCAAGATGAGCGAGTTTCTCACTCCGGGACGGGAGGGGTTCGAGATCGCGCAGGTGCGCGACAACGTCTGGGAAGTCACGCTCGCCCCGCCGGTCGCGATCAAGGTGTATTCCGGGACGATTCACCCCGAGACCGTCGAGTGGTTTCCTTCGATGCTCGATGCGTTGCGGCGCGAAGTGAACATCGTCTGCGCCTTCATGCTCGTCCAGGTCGCGACCTGGCAGGAGGTCGCGCTGAATGCGAGGCAGCGCTTCGGGTGGAAGGTCGTCTACGACTGCATGGACGAGTGGAGCTCCTTCCCCGGGCTGGAGCCGCCGGTTCTCGACGCGGAAGCGCGCCTGGTCTCCGAGGCGGACCTCGTGACGGTGTCAGGGCAACGACTGCTCGAGAAGTGGAGCGGGAGCAACATTCGCGTCGAGCTGATCCGCAACGGGGCCGACTTCGATTTCTTCGCCGCGCCGCGGACCGAGCGCCTGCTCGACAACGTGAAGCGTCCGATCGCCGGCTACTTCGGCGCGATCGCGCCGTGGTTCGACGTGGAGCTGGTGGCCCACGTCGCGTCGCAGCGTCCCGACGTCTCGTTCGTCCTGATCGGCGGCGTGTTCGAGGTCGACGTTCGCCCGTTGGAGAAGCTTCCCAACGTGCATCTGCTCGGCCAGCAGGATTACTCCCGCATGCCGGCGTATCTGCGGGACTTCGACGTCTGCCTCATCCCGTTCGTCGTCAGCGAGGTCACGGCCGCGACCGACCCGGTGAAGTTCTACGAGTACATCTCGCTCGGCAAGCCGGTGGTGGCCACGCCCCTGCCGGAGCTGGAGCAATTCCGGGAGCTGTTCCATCCGGCAGCGGATCGGGACGAGTTTCTCCGGCAGCTCGACGTCTCGATCGCGGAGAACGACGAGTCGCTCCGACTGCGTCGCATCGAGGCCGCACGGGGAAACACCTGGACGGCCCGCGCCGCGCAGATGCTGCAGGCGGTTCGCGACGCACACCCGCGGGTCAGCATCATCATCGTGTCGTACAACAACTGCGGGCTGACGCGCGACTGCGTCGAGAGCGTGCTGGCCAACTCGATGTATCCCAACATCGAGGTACTGGTCGTGGACAACGCCTCGGCGGACGGCTCGGGAGAGATGCTCGAGGCGATTCGGGACGATCGCGTGCGAGTGATGCGCAACGGCGAGAACGTGGGGTTCGCGGCCGCGAACAACCAGGCGCTCGGCGTCGCGACGGGAGACTATCTCGTGCTCCTGAACAACGACACCGTCGTGCCCCGCGGATGGCTTCCTCGCATGCTGCGGCATCTCGACGATCCGCGTGTCGGGCTGGCAGTGGCCGTCACCAATTTCTCCGGCAACGAATCGCGCATCGAAGTCTCCTACGACACGATCGACGAGATGCTGCCGTTCGCGGAGTGCTACATGAGGGAGCACGAGGGCGAGCGATTCGACATTCGTGTTGCTGCGATGTACTGCGCAGGGATGCGGCGCGACGTCTACGAGAGCGTCGGGCCGCTGGACGAGCAGTTCGCGATCGGAATGTTCGAGGACGACGACTACTCTCACCGCGTTCGTCTCGGCGGCTTCCGCGTCGTCTGCATGGAGGACGTGTTCGTTCACCACGTGGGGCAGGCGTCGTTCTCGAAACTCGCCCCGGAGGCCTACAAGGAGCTGTGGGAGAAGAACCTGCGCTACTTCGAGGAGAAGTGGGGGGAGCGGTGGGTACCACACCGGGAACGATAGTTCTGAGTGCGGAGTGCCTGGCTTTTTCGGAGCGCGGACCAGTTGTCAGTGATGCTTGCCGCGAAGCGGGAAGAGAACAGGCCGGGAGCGCGTGCGTGAGGCAGTCGCCCGTGTCGCCCCTTCGGGGCTCGAGAATGACCCGGCCGGCGCGTCTCGGCGCTGACGCGCCGAGCTGACCATCCGAACGCCGCTTCGCGGCTCACGTAGCACCCAGCACTCCGCACTCCGCACTCGGGACTATCGACCCAGCCCCCACCGCCGTCGGACGCGCCGCTCCCACACTCCGAACACGAAGCGGTCGGTCACGAGGCCGAGAGCGATGATGACGACCATGACGGCGACGACCTGGCTCATGTCGTTGAGCTCGCGTCCCATCATCAGCAGGTGGCCGAGTCCCGGCAGCGTGTAGAGGAGCTCGCCGGCCATGAGCGAGCGCCACGCAAAGGACCAGCCTAACTTCATCCCGGTGACGATCGAGGGGAGCGCGGCGGGGAAGACCACGGAGGTGTAGAGCTGAAGCCCCTGCGCGCCGAGGTTGCGCGCGGCGCGGGTGTAGATCGGCGGCGTGTTGTGGACTCCGTCCTGCGTCGCCTGCGCGATCGAAAGCACCGCGCCCATCACGACGACGAACAGGATCGCGGTCTCGCTGAGGCCGAACCAGAGCAGCGCGAGCGGCAGCCAGCAGATGCTCGGCAGCGCCTGGAGGCCCATCACGAGAAGGCCGAGCGTCTCGGCGAGCCAACGCACCCGGGCGAGGAGCACGCCGACGACGAGCCCGATGACCGTTGCGATCGCATACCCCGCAACCAGCCGTTTGA
>JAMPYE010000318.1 GCA_023700825.1 Thermoanaerobaculia bacterium
ATCGCGAATGTGTGGTTCCAGCTTCCGCCGACTTCCATCGTCGACGGCACGACGGCCCCCGTCGAGGTGATCTTCGTCTCGGGGTATTCGGCATACTTCAGTGAGATGCCTTCCTCGGTGCAGATCCACTCCGACTCGCTGGCGTTGCCTTCGGAGGTGGACTTCGTGCGGAAGCCGTTCGCCTCGACGGCGACGATCTCGTCGGTGTAGCTGCTCGTGTTTTTCTCGACGACTTTTCCCTCGGCATCGAGCTGGGTCGAGGTGATGCGATGCTCGTTGGTGAGACCGACGGAGACCGGGTAGTGTGCGAGGTTGCAGAGCTGTTTTGCGGCGGTCTGCTTCTTCGCCGGCTTCGCGGCGAGCGGAGCGGCGATCAGAAGCGCTGCAACGGCCAGCGTGACGAGTCTCGACGAGGTCATGGGCGTTTTCCTCTTCCCGTGTTCAGTTGTGCGGTCAAGTGTATGACGGCAGGGGACTGGCAGTGAGATTGGCGGTGGACCGAACGATTCACGAACGCGATCAGCTTCGCTTCGCCAGCCACACGAGATAGCGGGAGCCGCCGGCGCGCCCGCGTGCGCGGACGTTGCGGGCTTCGACCTCGAAGCCAGCCTGCTTGAGGCGTCGCGTGAAGGCGGGGTCGTGGTCGGCGGACCAGACAGCGAGCGTGCCGCCGCGGCGTAGCGCCGCATACGACGCAGCGAGGCCGGTAGGGCTGTAGATCCGGTCGTTCGTCTTCGAGACGAGCGCCGAAGGGCCGTTGTCGACGTCGAGGAGAATCGCGTCGTACGCGTTCTTCTCGGCGCGAATGACGTCGAGGACGTTGGCCTCGCGAACGGTGACGCGCGGGTCCTCGAGAGCGGCGCCGTTGAGCTCCGCCATCTCGTTGCGATTCCACGCGACGACGGCGGGGACGAGCTCCGCGACGACGACCGAGGCCTTCGGCCCGACGCGCGAGAGGACGCCCGCGAGCGTGTAGCCCATGCCGAGACCGCCGATGAGCAGGCGCCCGTCGCGGTCGGCCATGCGCTCGCACGAGAGCTCGGCCAGCGCGTCTTCCGAGCCGTAGATGCGGCTGTTCATCAGCTCGGTGTTCGCGACGCGGATCGAGAACTCGGAGCCGCGGCGGAGGAGCTTCATCTCGCCTCCGTCGCCGGGAACGGTAGTGGAGCCAAGGTGTACCCACGGGATCATGCGTTGCATGGTAGCGGATCGGCCAGAGGAAGGGCGCCTCGGCGTGGAGTCGCGGAGAGCCTCTCCCGACCTCCAGCCTCCGTCGCCGCGGGCACTCCGTGTCGAGCCCCGGACCCCCGCTCCTTGCGGTTACGGAGCTTGCTGATCTGCCGCGGGAGCCTCCTTGACTCCCTTGGCCGCGCGATTCGCGACCGACCCCGCGATCGCGGCCGTGAACGTCCCTAGCAGGCCGAGCCCGGTGACGAGGAGGATCATCGCAACGATTCGGCCCCCGGTCGTGTGCGGGTAGATGTCGCCGTAGCCGACGGTCGTCACGGTGATGAAGGCCCACCAGAAGCTATCCCAGAGGGTGTGAACCTGGGGGTTGATCCCGGCCTCGAAGAAATGGAAGCCGAGCGCGCCGGACACGATCACGATGACGACGGTGGTCGTCACGCCGACCATGTAGCTGTTCGCCGCGAAGTTGCGCACCAGGCGCAGCAGGATGTGCATCCGCACGGCGACCTTCACGACGCGAAGGAGCTTGACGACGCGCAGGATGCGCACCGTGCGGAGCGAGCGGAGCACCTGCGTGACATCGGTCGACAACGGAATGGACGCGAGCAACTCCCACCAGTAGCGGCGCACGAAACGCCACTTGTTCTCCGCGAGGAAGAAGCGGACCGACCACTCGCACAGGAAGAACAGGGCGATCCCGATATCGGCCGCGACGAGAACGTCGTGCCGCGCGTCGGTCATCTCGACGACGCTCTCCAGGACCAGGATCGCGATGCTCAGCAGCGCAAAGAGCGCGACGAGGACGTCGACCCAGATCGTTCGGGCTTCGGGGTTCGCGGGGGCGGTCGCAGTTTCGCTCATGGCGGGGAATTGTAGGGGTCCGCGCCGGACGGGTCGAGCCGGTCGCGCGACGGAGGGCCGGCGCACGAGTGCCAGGCAGAGCCGTCAGCGCCCGCGCCCCGGAATCGAGAGCCCGCCTCACTCCACGCGCAGGATAGAATCTCCGGTGCCGTTGTCGATCGACGAGACGGTGATGGCGACCCGTCCCGAGCCTCCGACGACCTCGAACTTCAGCTGGAGGTTCCTGATGTCCCCGTAATCGGCGCGTGCGGCGTCGAGAATGTTGTTGGTGATCCCGTTGATCCGGAGGAGCTGGTTAGGCTGCAGCGGGTAGCTCTTCGAGGCGATCGGCCCACCGGCGAGGCTCCGGCCGTCCGCGAAGAGGAGCGTCACCTTCACGGTCGCAGCGGCGCCGGCCGTCTCGACCATGTCGACGTTGGTGCGGAAAGTCCCGGGCGTTCCCGCGGAGAGCGTTTCCAGCGACGAGTCCTGAAGCCCGCCGATCACCTTCTTCTGCCCGAGCGCCAGGGACGCGGAGAGCGGAAGTGCAGGCACGGCCGTGCCGAAGGTGGCGGTGGACCCGGACACCGTCGTGTAGGCGCGGCTCGTGACCGTGATGCTCCTTCCCAGCGGGTTGACGAGGATGTAGCCGAGTGAGTCGCCACTGACGTTGAAGAAGGACTTCACGATGTCCGTGGAGACGAACGACTGGTTAGGCGCGAGGTTCGTCGTGCGAACGATTTCCGTGCCGCCCGACGGCCGGTAGGTGAGACGGATCGTCCCACCGGCCGCGCCGATGTTCGTGACCGCCACGTCGCTTCGGAAGAAGGTGCCGAGCGCACCGGCGAGCGACCCGGCGATTGGGATGAGCACGGTCTCGGTCGGACTCGAACCGAAGGCATTGTTCCAGTCGGTCACGGCCCAGGTGTCTCCGCTCGCGGTGTCGAGTGGCGTCGCGTAGCCGCTGAGCGATCCGTCACCACTCGTCTGCGTCACGACCGCGGCCGCCGTGCCGGCGGGCGCCTGGCCGGCGATCTGCAACATCTGGAAGGGGGGCACGCTGTCATTACGGGTACCGATCACGTTGCCCGTGACATTGAGGAAATCGGTGCGGAAGGCCGCGGTGCCCCCTCCGGTCTCCTGCAGGTAGAAGTTCGTTCGATGTGTCGCATCCTGGATCAGTCCGGGGAAATAGAGCTTCTTCCCGGTGGTGATCGAGCGGTCGGAACGTAGCACGGGAATCGCGGTGCCGAACGTCCCGCGGGGATCGTTGGAGTTGAAGATGCTGGCGGCCACCGCGAGGCTCTGAATCGCGCCAGCGCGAATCTGCAGGCTTCCGACGGACTCGTCCTTGCCGTAGACGTTCTTCACGACGTCGGCGAGGCTGACCGCCTGGTTGGGGAGCAGCGTCGAAATCGACGACTGGCTGGCACTCGCAGGAGTGCCGTCCCTCGGCGTGAAGTAGAGCGACAGGTTTCCGATGCTGAACGCGTCGACGGCGTTTCCGATCGTCACGTCGGAGATGTAGACGATTCCGCCGCCTCCCGTGACGTGCCCGATGCCCGTGAGGAAGAACGCAGGCCCGGAGAGCGGCGGGATCGCGTTGGGCGAGGTCGCCGGCTTCGTCGTGTCGACCACCGAGACCAGGCTCGCTCCCGCCGAGGTGTCGAACGGAGCGCGTGCCGACGCGCTGGTGAGGAATCGGAGCTTCAGCGTGCCGACGACCGAGCCGAGAGACGCGGCGCCGTCGATGCGCAAGGACCGGTCGACGCGGAACGTGACGTTGACCGTCTGGCCGGGCGCGATCGTGATGACGCCGCTCTGTGGGATGAGCCAGGGCGCGTCCGACACGGCGATCGCCTGGATCGTCGACGAGCCGTCGTTCCGAAACGCGACGCTTCCCGAAGGGTTCTGGCCTTGCACTGCCGCGAGGTCGATGCGGTTGCTCGACGGAACCGGCCGCACCGTGCCCGACGGCGGCACCGCCGACAGGAGCGTGACCGGCACGCGAATCTGCGGTGCGCCGGTCGCGCTGACGATCGACGTCCCGGCAAACGAACCCGGGCCCTGCGAAGTGCCGGCGAGGGAGATCCGCTGTGCGGCGCCGGCCGGCAGCGAGAAGCTCGGCGGATTCTGCGTGAAGAAGTTTCCGCTCTGCGTGAGGGTCACCGACGCGGAGACGCTCCCTCGATTCGCGATCGTGTAGCTGTCGGTCGCGCCGCCCGATCCCGCGACCTGCAGCATTCCGCGCGGCTGCGAAACGAGCACGATCAGTACGCCGTCGGCTCGGAGGTTGTCGATGGCGATGAGGTGGGGTGTGACGCTGGAAATTCGGATCCGGTTGAACGGCGCTCCGGGCGAAAGGTTGACGAAGCCTTCGCTGAAGTCGGCACCTGCGGGAACCGACGCGTTCTGAATCACGGATCCCACGCTCGTCGATCCCGAGAAGGCCTCGGCCTTGAGCTGAGACGTCGACGTGACGTCGCTCTGGGCGAACGAGAACGAGACGCTGGAGACCGCAGTCTGGAAGGTGATGTCGAGAGTCCCAGGGTTGAACGGTTGGTAGAGACACGTTTCCCCGAGACCGACGAAGAGGAGGAGCCTCGAATCGACAGTCTCCCACGAACCGGTCGGGCTGGGAGCGAACGTGACGCCCGAGATCCCGAGGTTCTCCGCAAGGACATCGCCGGGGAACTGATTGAAGTTGATCTCGTAGGTCTGAGCGTCTGCTTCGACCAGGAAAAACGTCGAGACGACCATCAGGAATGCGACGGCGAGAGCACGATGCATGACGACCTCCGAGAGGTTCCGGTCCGGTCTGCTGATGTGTCTCGATTCTTCACCCTTTGCGCAGCCGGGGCAAGTACGGTTGGATAGGGGGCGCGGAGAATTTACAGCGTCGATCCGTCGCCGCCAGCCGCGGCGCGGAGTGATATCGTTAGCCGGCGATGGCCAATGGCTTCAGGGTCGGGATCGCTCTCAGTGGCGGCGGCGCAGCCGGGATGGCGCATACCGGTGTACTCGAGGAGTTGATCGCGGCGGGGATTCCGATCGACTGCGTGGCGGGAACCAGCGCCGGCGCGATCGTCGGCGCTGCGTGGGCCGCGGACCACCTTACTGAGTTCCGGAAGACGATGTGTGCGCTCACGCGGCGCAACGTCATCGCATTGTTCGTTCCGACGTGGCCTCGCACGGGGCTTCTCGACGGAAAGCGGCCGCTCGATCTGATCCGTCCCCACATCGGCGACACGATCGAGACGTTGCCGCGGCGGTTCGCCGCGGTGGCGACGGATCTCCTGACCGGCCGGGAGGTGGTGCTCCGGCACGGAAATGTCGCGAACGCGGTGCGAGCAAGCGCCGCGATTCCCGGTCTGCTGACTCCCGAGTCGATCGACGGCCGGATGCTCGTCGACGGCGGGATCGTGAATCCCCTTCCGGTCGACGTGGCGCGGGGACTCGGCGCCGAGTTCGTCATCGCGGTCAGCGTGCTCGACATGTTCGAAGAGCCGGTCGTGGAAAAGCCGGTGGAGAGCATGCAGGCCCTCGCGGCGCAGTGGTTCTCGAGCCTTTTTCCGGG
>JAMPYE010000319.1 GCA_023700825.1 Thermoanaerobaculia bacterium
GCACTCAGCACTCCCCCTAACAACGAAAACCGGCCCGCCTTGCGGCGGACCGTTCGTCTTCAGGAATGTGCTGCGGAGTTAGGGCTTCGTCGTGCAGAGCGAGAAGCTGCCGCTTCCCGAGTAGGCGTAGACGCGCCACCGATAGGTGCCCGAGGTGCCGGCGTAGCTGATGTTCTCGGTGGAGGTGGAGCCCTCGGAGGCCTTCACGTTCGACCAGGTTCCGCTCGTGTTCTTCTTCTGCAGGTAGAGGTCGAAGTCCGCGCCGGAGGGTCCGGTGAGCTTCCCGGTGTGCGTGCCCGAGATGCTCGAGACGTATCCGGTGCTCGACGGAGCGTAGTAGTTCGAGCCGGCGCCTGAGAGCGACCCGGTGTAGGTCGTGCACGTCGTCGGAGGCGGCGTGGTCCCGCCGGTGTAGGTGCCATTCAGCGAAACGCCCGAGAACGTCGAGTAGGCGTAGAGGCCGACGTACCAGTCGCCCGCGACCGGGTTCGTCACGGTGACCGTCTCGTTGTTGCCCGAGAGATACGGCCGGTAGTCGTAGCTCGAGGACGTCGGCATCGCGCCGCGCTTGACGTACATGTCGGCGTCGCCCGTGCCGCCCGACATCGTGAACTTGAGCGAGGTCTGGCTCGCCGGGACGGCAATCTTGAAGTACTTCCAGCTGCCGGTCGAGCCCGACAGGCTCGAGACGGTGACGTTGTTCGAGAGCGTCGTGACTGCGACCGCGCCACCCGGAACGCCGACGGCGTCCCACGCCTTCTGCACTGCCGCTTCGGCCGTCGCGCCGTAGAGTGACGTGGCGGCAGAGGCCGTCGCGTTGCGCGCGCCCTGGAAGTTCGTCGACGACGTCATGTAGTCGCGGTTCGCGCGATAGAAGATCGCCTCGGCCTGGGCCATGCCGAGGGCCGGAACGACGACGCTCGTCTTGCCGCGCGGATGCGTGCCGCCCTGGACGAGCAGGTAGAACGCGAGGTTCGCAATGCCCGAATTGAGGTGGACGCCGCCGTTGTCGGCGGTGCCGGTGTAGCGGGTCGGGTAGTAGTCGTACGACTGGCCGTCGGCGATCGGGTCGTTCATGTAGCGCAGCGCGTCGCCCGCGGTCGACGGCGTATAGATATCCTCGCCGATCTTCCAGGTGTTCGCGTTGACGGAGCCGACCTTGTAGGCCTCGGCGGCAGCGGCCATGATGTCCGACATCGCCTCGTTGAGCGCGCCCGACTCGTTCGAGTAGGTCAGGTTCGACTCGTACTCGGTGACCGCGTGGGTCAACTCGTGGGCGACGACGTCGAAGCCCTTCGCCAGCGAGATGAAGGTCGTGCCGTCACCGTCGCCGTAGACCATCTGCGTGCTGTTCCAATAGGCGTTGTTGTAGTTGCTGCTGTAGTGGACCGTCGACTTCATCTGCGCGCCCGCGCCGTTGTAGGAATCGCGAGCGAACTTCGCCGAGTAGAAGTTGTAGACGACGCCCGCGTTGTCGTGCGCGGCGTTGACCGCCGTGTCGGCAACCGCCGCCGAGCCTTCGCTCCGGACCAGCGTGCCGGGGAGCGAGGTGCCGTTGTTCGCCGTGTAGGTCGCGCGATTCATCGCGCGGTGGATGAGGGCGTGCTTCGCGACGAGGTCCTTGCTCGTGGCGTCGGCGAAAATGCGGTCGCGCTGCTCCCCTTCCGCGTCGACGTACGAAACGATCGCGCTCCAGGCGAGAAACGTGACTCCCTTGCCGTTCACTACGTAGACGAGCTCGGGCGACGTCTCGAAGTCGAAGCCCTCGATGCCGGCCTCGGCGATCGCGCTGTAGAGCGCATGGTCGGCGCCGACCGTTGCACGAAGCGGGAGGTCACGGCCCGGAACGAACTGGCCGTTGATCGCGAAGACCTCGCCATGCTTGTCGGCGTGGACGACCATGTCGCCTCCCACGATCTTCAGGCCGGCGTGGAACTGCTGCAGACGAACGTGCGTCTCTCCACGCTCGTCGACGCGCGACCCGCGCACGACGAACTCTTCGTCCCCGACGGCGTCGAACAGATCGCCGTTTGCCTTGAGAACGGCAATCGCCGCCTGCGGGGAGGCCATGCGGCCGAGCTTGCCCGTCACGAACGACGGAACGCCCCTCTCGCTGCTTCCGTGGATCTTGACATCACTCCTCCCCTGGTTGCCGGGACCCGCAAATGCGTACGTCGTCACCAAAAGGAGCATCGCTGCGATCGTAAGTGCCTTCTTCATGTCTCTCCCTTGCCTCTTCACTCTGTTTCTTGTTGTTGAACTGAGCAGGGGAAAGCACTGAATGTGCCAAGTCGGTCTAGAACATCTATAGTATTGATAAATTTAGGCTTACTGAGATACATGAACGCGCGTGGCTCAACTACCGACCCAAAATGATCCAAAAGAGGGCGGTACTGGGCTAATCATCGACCCTGGAGGTAACAATCGCGACCCATCGTGACCGCCGCGCCGGTCACGGCGGGAATCGGCTATCGTGGAGCCCGGTGACGAAGACACGGATCGAGGTCGACTACCCCGTTTCTCGCGGCCTGGTTTCGCTTCGCGGCGCCGACCCGGACCTCGGGATCGAGGTCGAGGCCGCGCCGTCGCGCGTGTCGCGTCAGCGGCAAGTCTTCGAGCTCGAGCTGCCCGACGCCTCGCTGGTGGAGTTCAAGCTTCGCCGCGACGACGGCGAGTGGGCCGCGGGTCGTAACCTCTGGGTCTCGGCCGGCGAGTCGATCCGCGTGGAACCGGTGTTCGAGCGATCGTTCGCGACCCTCGAGCCGCGCGGGTCGCTCCGCTTCGAGCCGCTCGACCGCGACCTCGAGTTCCAGCTGCTGCTCCCCCCGAGCTACGGGGAGCGCGCGGACAAACGCTATCCGGTCCTTTACGTGCAGGACGGCCAGGCAGCGTTCGAGCCCGATCCCTTCGATGGCCGTTCGCTCGGGCTCGACTCGACACTCGGTGAGCTCTGGGAGCTCGGCGCGGTCAGGGAGGTCATCGTCGTCGCGATCCGCACCGACCGGGACCGCGACGAGTTGCTGACGCCGACCTTCGACGCCCGCATCCCCGGAGGCGGAAAGGCGGCCGCATACCGCGACTGGATCGTCTCGACACTCGTCCCCCACGTTGCTGCCCGCTACCGGACCCTCGACGGCCCCGACAACACCTCGCTGCTCGGCTCCTCGATGGGTGGATTCTTCTCCTTCTTCGCCGCGTGGACGCGCCCCGGCGAATTCGGACGCGCGGCGGCGCTGTCAGGCTCGTTCTGGTGGGACGATCGCTGGATGATCCGCGAAGTGCGCCGGCGTCGAGCGCCCGCGCCGCTCCCCTGGATCTACCTCGACAGCGGCGCCGCAGCCAGCCCGTTCGAGGACGATCCCTCGCGCAGCGATGGGCTCCATCACGTGAGCGCACTCCACGCGGCGCTCGCCGGGAAGGGCATGAACCCCGGGCGCGATCTGCACATGCTCGCCTTCCCCGGGATGGAACACGGCAACGCAGCCTGGTCCGAGCGGCTCGCGATTCCGCTCCAGTTGATGTTCCCGCCCGCGACGGGCAAGCCTAACGCCGCGCCACGCCGCTGAGCACGCCTTCGCGAGCCACCCGGATCAACTGTCGCTCCCCGCGCTCCCGCCGAGCCGGGCGAGTTGTCGGTCGTGCAGCTTCCCAAGCACCAGCTGTGCGACGATCGCGCCGACCAGCGCAAGCGCCATGTCCTTCTGCGTGTCGAAGACGTCGCCCTGCGTCCCCAGGAACGACTCGGCCGCCTCCGCCGACAGCACCGCGGCCGTCCACTCGATGAGCTCGTACACCGCGCTGAAGGCAAGACAGATCGAGACGACGATCGTGAAGAGCCACGCCCGGCCGCTCACGACGCTCTTTCGCAGCAGGATCTCGCGCGCGAGGATTGCCGGCACGAAGCCCTGCGCGAAGTGACCCAGCCGGTCGTAGTGGTTTCTCTCGATGTCGAGCGCATCCTTCACCCACTCCCCCAGCGGAACCTCCGCGTACGTGTAGTGCCCCCCCACCATCAGGATCACGGCGTGAATCGCCAGCAGCACGTAGAGCAGATCCGTCAGCCGGAACCGGCGATACGTCGGAATCAGGATCACCGCGCCGATGATGACCGGCGCGACCTCGAGGAACCAGGTGAGGTAGTCGTGCGGCCCGATCCCAGACCAGCCGAACACGACCACGACGATCAGCAGAAGGGAAAGGTGGAGTTTCATCACGACATGATACGGCGAGAGGCGATGTGGAGTGCGCAAGCGAAGCTTGCGCCCTTCCTGGCGGAAGCGGCAGCTTCCGCTCGATGTCGGGAAGAGCCGAAGCTTCGCTTCGGCGACGAAGGGCGAAAGCTCCGCCTTCGCACTCCACATGCATCCCTTGCCTGCTGACCGCCTCTCGCCTCCCCGCACCCGACACACGTATCCTTCGACCATGCGCGACCGCGACTACTCCCCTCAGCGCCGCGGCGACGCGGCGGCGTACGACCGCTACCTTCGCGGCATGGATGCGTCGATGAAGCAGAAGATCGCGCTCACCGCGGCGCATCTTCTGAGCTCGGGGCGCGTCGCCGACATGGGGATGGGCTCCGGCAGCGGCAGCGAAGCGCTCGCCGCGCTCTACCCCTCGCTCGACGTCGTCGGCGTCGACATCAACCCCACGATGGTCGAGCTCGCCTCGAAGAAGTACGCGCTCCCTAACCTCTCCTTCATTACCGGCGACATCGCCACCCGCTGTTTCGACGACGCTTCGCTCGACGGCATCTTCGACTCGTCGGTGCTCCACCACGTGACGACGTTCAACGGCTACGACCACGAGGCCGCGGCCCGAGCGCTCGAGGTGCAGTCGCGCCAGCTCCGCGACCACGGCGTGCTGATCGTGCGCGACTTCGTCGATCCGGGCGAGGGCGACGTGCTGCTCGATGTCCGCGGCGACGACGGCGACGACTCCGACGATCCTTCGCGCTGCTCGAGCGCCGCACTGCTCCGTCGCTTCGCGCGCGAGTTCCGCCCGCTCGCCGCACCGCCGCTCGTGCCGGGCTTCGCACTCGAAGAGGTGCCCGGCACGCCGGACTGCCCGATCCTCCCCGGCTTCCGCCGCTTCGCGCTCACGCTCAAACTCGCCGCCGAGTTCATCCTCCGCAAGGACTACCGCGCCGACTGGGCGACCGAGGTGCTCGAGGAATACACCTACTTCACGCAGCAGGAGTTCGAGACGATTTGCGCGCGGCTCGGCCTGCGCCTGCTTGCGTCGGCTCCGATCCGGAATCCGTGGATCGTCCGCAATCGGTTCGACGGAAAGGTCGAGCTGCGCAACGCCGACGGCCGCCCGCTGGAGCTCCCGCCGACGAACTACGTAGTCGTCGGCGAAAAGGTCCCCGCCGGCGAGGGAGTGCGATTCGAAGAGGCCGAGCCTCGGGGAGTGCTCGGGTTCCTCATGATGGAGCAGTTCGTGAATGCGAAGACCGGTCGCGTCATGGACCTCGTATGCCGGCCGCATCCGACGATCGACGTGATCCCGTGGTTCCGATCGGGCGAGGACGTCCACGTTCTCGCACGCCGCAGCTACCCGCGCCCCATCCTGCGGA
>JAMPYE010000320.1 GCA_023700825.1 Thermoanaerobaculia bacterium
ATTCTCGATATCCGCTTTTCCCCGGCTGAAGCCGGGGGCTACCGATGTCACGTCGCTGCGCGACGTCCGCATTCGATATCCGCGCGGACCCTCGTGAAGAAAAAAAAGGGCCCGGCGCCTCGCGGCGCCGGGCCCTCGGAACTTCCAAATTACCGGATCAGAACTTGTGGATCATGAACGCGATGACGAGCGCGTAGATGACGAGCGACTCGATCAGCGCGAGACCGATGATCATCGCGAGACGGATCGCGCCAGCCGCGCCGGGGTTTCGCGCGATGCCTTCGCAAGCCGCCGAGATCGCGCGGCCCTGGCCGATGGCACCGGCTGCCGCCGCGACACCGAGCACGAGAGCGGCCGAGAGAGCGCCCCACTTCACGCCACCGCCAGCCACTTCCCCTTCCGCCGCGAACATCGACGTCGCCATGCAAAGCACCGCGATCGTCAGGAAAACCAATTTCGTCTTTTTCACTCCGGATTCCTCCCTTTTTGATTTCGAAAACTGCAGGAAACGTGTCCTTGTATACGCGCTGCTAGTGTTCTTCCGCGACTGCGCCACCGATGTAGACCATCGTCATCATGATGAAGACGAACGCCTGCAGCGTCGCACCGAAAATGCCGAGCCCCATCATCGGCCAGGGAATCACGAACGGAAGCATCCCCATGAAGATCCCGGTCGCTGTGTGCTCGCCGAAGATGTTGCCGAACAGACGCATGCCGAGCGACAGCACTCGCGCGAAGTTGCCGATCATCTCGATCGGGAACATCAACGGCGCCAGCCACCAGAGCGGGCCGCAAAAGCTCTTGAGGTAGTGGATCACCCCGTGCTTCCGGATGCCCTGTACGTTGAAGTAGATGAACGCGGTGATCGAGAGGGCGAAGGTCGTATTCGGGTTTCCGGTCGGCGGCTGCAGGAAGAAGAAGAGCCCGAAGATGTTGGAGATGAAGATAAAGATCGCAAACGCGCCGATGATGTAGAGGAACTTGTTGCTGGCGCCGTGGCCGACGACCTCTTCGAGCAGCCCCTTGAGGCCGCCGACGATGAACTCGAGGAAGTGTTGGAAGTTGCCCGGCGACTCCTTGCTGAAGCTCCGGGAAGCGAGCCCGAAGAGCACCGTGCTCAGCAGGAGAACGAGAAGAGCCATCACGACGTGGTCAGGGATCTCGAAGCCGAGACCCAGCTGCCTGGCGATCGCGTTGACCGGTCCGTAGAGTATCGAGTACTCGTGTTCCATTCAGTTCATTCCGCCGAGCCAGGCCTGATCGCCGAGTACACGGCTTCGATCATTACCGCGCCAACGATGATCGAAAAGCCGAGGATCACGCTGACGGGAGAAAACCTGGCGATGAATATTGCAACTCCGAGAGCGGCCCCCATGACGACCAGCCGCGCGAACACTTGCAGCCCGAGATTCCATGGACCGATCCCGGGTGTCGGCCGGAGGAGACGATCAACGATCCTCTCCAGCCAGAGGTGGCCGATGATAACGACGAGGGCACTGCAAGTCAACCCGAGAAATCCGCGAAATCCCTCGAAAAACAGGGCTCCAGCGCCGAATACGACGTAGCACGCGAGCGCCCCTTTCCGGAGGCGGCGAAGCACTACTGACGGGGGCGTTGCGGGGCTCTCGGGCCGGTTCGCGTCGCGCTGGTCAGGGCTCACGCGCGGGATCATATCCGAATCAGAATGTGGCGCAGGCACTCCTGCCTGCGCGCCGCCGAAGGCGGCTCTGGGCGGCACATTACGGCGTGCCGCTGCCCCGTGTCGCGCTCCGACGCCGTGGACGCGGAGAGCCGCCGAGCATCAGACTACTCGGCCACGGGGCGCCGCGTTGCGCGGCGCGCAGACAGGAGTGTCTGCGCCACAGCAAGGCGCCGTCACGACCCATTCTGCTCACGCCTCTCCTCTGCGTCGGCCCGGGCCGCGAGGCGGAAGAGGTTGAGGAACGCCGCGATCAGGCCGAAGCCGCTGAAGATCCACATCAGCCAGGGCTCGGTGCCGAAGAGGCCGTCCATCCAGCGACCCCAGAAGTATCCGATCGCGAGCGCGATCGGGAACATGAAGCCGAGCGACGACGCTTCGGCGAGCGTGTTGTACTTCCCGCGCTTCGGTGGCGCGGGCTTGCCGGGCTCAGTCGTCATCTCGCCCGCAAGTCTATCGCGATGCGAGGTTCACGATCGGCGCGATCGAGCGTGCCGCGCTGCGGATCAGCCGCTCCGGGAGAATTCCGAGCACCAGCGTCGCAATCAGGCAGACGACGACGATGAAGCGGACCTGCCTGCTGGCGACGACCTCCGCCGCCTTCCCTTCCTTCAGGTACATCGCGACGACGAGCCGGAAGTAGTAGAAGATCGACACGGCCGACATCAGCACCGCGATGACTGCGAGCCACGCGTAGCCCGCCGAGATCGCCGCGGCGAACAGGAAGTACTTCCCGATGAAGCCGGCCGTCGGCGGGATGCCACCGAGCGACAGCAGGAAAACTACCATCGCGAACGCGTAGAGCGGGGCCGACTTGTGCAGCCCGTCGAAGTCGTCGACCTTCTCGCCCGCATACTCCCGCCGGCTGAGCAGCATGACCATCGCCCACGTCCCGATATTCGCGAAGGCGTAGACGAGCATGTAGATGAGCACGCCCTGCAGTCCGATCTCGCTCATCGCGAGGATGCCGAGCAGCGCGTAGCCCGCGTGCGCGATCGACGAGTACGCGAGCATCCGTTTGACGTTCGTCTGGGTGATCGCCGCGAGGTTGCCGACGATCATCGAGAGGGCCGCCACCGCGGCGATGATGCTGTTCCAGTCCCCCGAGATGTTGTGGAGGCCCGTGTAGAAAATGCGCGCGAAGATCGCGAACGCCGCCACCTTCGACGCGGTCGAGAGGAACGCGGTGATCGGCGTCGGCGCGCCGGTGTAGACGTCGGGGGTCCAGACGTGGAACGGCACGGCGGCGACCTTGAAGCAGAGCCCGGCGCCGAGGAGCATCACGCCGATGATCAGCGCGTCGTTGTCGAACATCGTCGAGACCGCGACGGAGATCGTTGAGAGATGGAGCGATCCGCAGACGCCGTAGATCAGCGACATGCCGTAGAGCATGATCCCCGAGCTCACGGAGCCGAGGACGAAGTACTTCATCGCCGCTTCCGTGGATCGCGCTTCGTTCTTGTAATAACCCGCGAGGATGTAGCTCGAGAGCGACAGCAGTTCGAGACCGACGTAGATCGAGATCAGATGCGTGCCCGACGCCATGAACATCATGCCGCAGAGCGCGAACGTCATCAGCGAGTAGAACTCCCACGCCGAATACTCGCCGTCGGTGAGGAACTCGGCCGACAGCAGCGCGACCATCGCGATGATCACGATGAACAGCAGCTTGAAGAAGACCGCGAAACCGTCGACGACGAACAGCGTTCCGAGCGCGTCGGTCGGCGTCCCCGCTCCCGCGGCGACGAACACGGTCGCGGTCGTCGCGGCGAGCAGCACGAGCATCGTCCACTTGGCCGCGATGCCGTTGTTCTTCCCGCCGAGCACGGGGGCGAGCAGCAGGATGCAGCCGCCGATCGCGAGGACGATCTCGGGAAGGAGGAACGCCAGGTCGGCCCAGGTCATCGCGCAGCCTCGGTGGCACCCAACTGAGCGTGCTCGGCCGGCGCCTCATGCCGTTCCATGAGTGGCGGCTCGACGTACTCGATGTGCGCCTTCTCGAAGTAGCCCGGGTCGACCTTGTTCACGATGTAATTGACCGGCTCTTCCATGATGTCGAAGAAGGGCTTCGGGTAGAGGCCGATCCAGAGCATGCAGATCACGAGCGGGATCAGCGTCCACTGCTCGCGCCAGGTCAGGTCCTTGAGCTCCTCGTTCTTCGGATTGTCGAGCGGGCCCCAGAAGACGCGCTGGTAGAGCCAGAGCATGTAGGCCGCACCGAGAACGATGCCGAGCGCCGCGAACGCCGCCCAGACCATGCTGCGGTTCGCCACGCCGAGCAGGATCGCGAACTCGCCGATGAAGCCGTTGAGCGTCGGCAGGCCGATCGACGAGAGCGTCGTGACGAGGAAGAAGAAGGCGTAGACGGGCATCACCTTCGCGATGCCGCCGTACTCGCTGATCATGCGCGTGTGGCGCCGCTCGTAGACGATGCCGACGAGAAGGAAGAGCCCGCCGGTCGAGATGCCGTGGTTGATCATCTGCAGGACCGAGCCCTGGATGCCCATCGGGTTGAAGGCGAACATGCCGAGCATCACGAACCCGAGGTGCGAGACCGAAGAGTACGCGACGAGCTTCTTCATGTCGGGCTGCACCATCGCGACGAGGGCGCCGTAGACGATGCCGATGATCGAGAGCGTGATCACCGGGATCAGCAACTCCTTCGACGCCGCGGCGTCAGGCAGGATCGGCAGGGAGAATCGGACGAAGCCGTACGTTCCCATCTTCAGGAGGACGGCCGCGAGGATGACCGAGCCGGCCGTCGGCGCCTCGACGTGAGCGTCGGGGAGCCACGTGTGGAACGGGAACATCGGGACCTTGATCGCGAAGGCGATGAAGAAGGCGAGGAAGAGCCAGAACTGCATCCCCGCCGGAATCAGGTGGCCGATCTGGTGGAACTGGAGCACGTCGAAGCTCGGCGCGTTGCCAAGGCCGGCGATCCCTAGGAACGGGATGCCGCTGCTGTTGAAGAAGTAGAGCGCGAGGATCGCGAGCAGCATCAGCACCGAGCCGGCGAGGGTGTAGAGGAAGAACTTGATCGCCGCGTAGAGCTTCCTCGGGCCGCCCCAGACGCCGATCAGGAAGTACATCGGCACGAGCATGACTTCCCAGAAGACGTAGAAGAGGAAGAAGTCGAGCGCGCAGAAGACGCCGATCATGCCGGTCTCGAGCATGAGCAGGAGGACGTAGTACTCCTTCTGCCTGTTTTCGATCGCGGTGAACGAGCTGTAGACCGCGATGAACGACAGCAGCGTCGTCATCACGATCAGCAACATCGCGATGCCGTCGATCCCGAAGAAGTAGTCGACTCCGATCGACGGGATCCAGCTGAAGCGCTCGATGAACTGGAACGTCGGCGCGCCCGCGGAGCGGTCGTACTGGAACCAGAGCACGAGGGAGAGCAGGAAGCCGGTTCCCGCGAAGAACGTGGCGATCGTCTTGATCGCGCGACTGCTCTCCTTGTTCACGAAGAACAGAATCAGCAGCGCGCCGACGAGCGGCCAGTACGTGATGATCGACAGAATGTTCTGCATCAGAGTCCCCTATCCCTGCATCTTCCCGAGCACTTCGAACGCGAGGTAGACCGCGGCCAGGAGCACGAGCCCCGCGCCCATGACGAGCGCGTAGTTCTGCACCACGCCGGTCTGCAGCCTGCGCAGCAGCGTCGAGCCGTTCTTCGCGCCGTACGCCACGCCGTTTACCGCGCCGTCGACGACGTACTTGTCGACGAGATTCGAGCCATGTCCGAATACCCACACCGTGACGTGCCGCACGCCGTTGACCAGGCCGTCGACGATGTTCGTGTCGATCCACTTCAGCACGTTGCTGAGGGCGATCGTCCCGCCGATGACCGTCGCGCCGTAGAGCTC
>JAMPYE010000321.1 GCA_023700825.1 Thermoanaerobaculia bacterium
GCGACCGCGTCCAACCGGGCGATGCGTTCATGCCGCTGTACGACGGCATCGTCACACTCGCGCGCTCGGCGTGCTCGTTCCAGGTGTGCGTCTGCTCGAAGCTGTCGAGGATCTCCTTCGCGTCGAATCCGGAGCCGTCCTTGTAACGGATCTGGCGCGTCGTGCGCGGCAGGCCCGCGAGGTTGAAGCCCTCGAATTCGATCGCAGATCCCCTGTTCGAGCGGCGCTTCACGCGGCCGGCGCCATCGCGATCGATGGTCTCCAGAAGTTGGTTCCCGTTCCCGTAGATTTTCGAGACCTGGCCCTTCAAATCGTACTCGAGCGTGCGAACCCGGTTCTGGCGATCCTTGTACGACTTCAGGCGCGGCCCATCCCAGGTCCACGACTCGGTCGTCGAATCGCTGTAGGTCCGGAGCGTCGGCCGACCGATGAGGTCCGTCTTCGTCTCGGTCTTCTCGCCTGCCTGATCGATGTAGCTCGCCGGCGAGCCGATCGCCGAGTATGTGCGCGCAATCGTCGCGCCGTCCGGAAGCGTGTCCTTCGTGAGAGCGCCGCGGGCGTCACGCTCGAATGTCGCCTCAGGACGATTGGGCGCCTTCGCGGCGACCAGGTTCCCGCCCTCGTCCCAGCGCCATCTCGACTCGAGGCTGCCAATCGTCTGCGTCGTGAGGTTGCCCGCGTTGTCGTAGTCGAATCCGAGGCGGTAGTCGCCGCCTTTCTCACCGCTCTGCACTGAGAGAGGCAACCCTCCGCTGTACGACGCGGTGTCGGTGCTGCTGCGGCTGAAGACGTCGGTGATGGCTTCGAGGGAGCCCCCACCTGCCTCGGTCGACAGTAGCTTGCCGCTGGAGCTCATGCGGCGGGCGAAGGCACGCTCTCCCGCGACGTTACTCCCCGAAGCCATTCGAGTCGTTCGCCCCGCGGCGTCCCAGGCGAAGCTCGTCGTGCTCGCGGTCTGTTCGTCGATCTTCGTCGACACCGACTCGACAGTTCCGCCCGCGCGCATTGCGATCGTCATCTCGCCGATGAGCTGCCCGCTCCCGTCCCGCTGCTCGAGCAGCCTCGGCCGATTCCAGGAATCGAAGGTCGTGACATTCGCAGTCCCATTCGCGAACCGCGACGCGACCTCGCGGCCGTGAATGTCGTACGCGCTGGCCGTCCCCGTGAAGAGATCGGTCACGTGGACCGGGTTGTCGTCGATGTCGTATGCGACGAAGCCGTGGATCGGATCGCCCGCCGTCGTCGTCGTGGTCGAGGTCTTCACCGTTCGTCCGAGCGAATCGAGCTCCGTCGTCGTGACGGCGCCGCCCGGGGAAATCGTCGTGAGCCGTTTCCCGCCGACCTCGTGAACCGTCGTCGTCGAGACCGACGTCTTGGCGCCATCGACGGCCACCTGATCCGTGGTCACCTTCGTCGTGCGCCCGAGGATGTCGTATTCGAAGCTGGTCGTGACGACCTCGGTGCCCTGCCTTCGCGTCGTCTTGCGAAGTTGCCCCTTCGCGTCGTACTCGTAGGCGAGATCGATCTTCACGCCATCGCCACTCACTGTCACGCGCACGGGCCGGCGCCAGGAGTCGAGCGCTGTCGTCGTAGTCACGCCGCGCGCGTCGGTCTCCGCGATGGTGTTCGCGTCGTAGCGCAGGGTCGTCGCCAGATCGCCGCGCTGAATCTTCTTCGGGAGACCTCGTTCTACCTTGGCAGCGGTCACGTCCGCGTAATCGATCCTGACGTCCACGCCGGTACCATTGGCGTCGGTACCGCCGCTCGAGACGATCGACGTCGGAAGCCCGTGCTGCCGGGTCGTCCTGCTCGTGACTCCGTCTACGAATGTGCTGAGCGGGTTGCCAGCGCCTTCGAATACCGAGCTCGGCTCTTTCATCTCGATCAGATCGTTGCCACGTTTGACGCTCTCGAGCAGCGCGACGCCGAAGGGTGAGCTCTGATAGCCGAAACGCTGGGTAATCGCTTCACCCGCAAACGTCGCGGTCGACTTCGCAGCGGCGCCTCCGATCGGCCGGCTCACGCTCTCGCGAAGCACGAAGCCCGGAGCGACCGGCTCGACGGAACCCCAGGTGTTCGTCGTCTCGCGCACGCCATCGAGCGTCGCAACGCGAATGAGCCCGTGCTCGTCATGAACGGCGGTGTGCTTGCGATCCAGAGTCGAAGTGTCGGCCGCAGAAGGCAGCGCCACGTCCGGGAGGCTCCCGAATGGCGTCTTTGCCACCTTGACTGCGCTCTCGACGAGCGTCGTGACATGCGGGCGGTCGGAGTTGTAAGAAGAAGCCGCGGGCGCAACGTCGTACGTTCTCGCCTGACCGAGGGCGTCGGTGACGATCGTCTGGACCGGCGAGGAATAGCTGAACACGGCCTTCTCTCCCGTAGCCCAGCGCTCTTCGTGAACGCGATCGCGCAAGGCATCGCTGTTGTACATCCAGCTGACGCGCGCCGCAGTCTCCCCGGGATCGGTGATCGACGCCAGGTTCGCCTCCAGTTCCAGGCGATCGTTGAACGATGTCGCGACCGCGGCGTAGCCGTAACGAATCGTCGGCCGCACATTGCTGGTGTTCGAGACGTTCGGGAGGAGGACTTCCCGGAGCCGCCTGGCGCCGTCGTACACATACTCGATCGATCGCGCTTCGGCGCCCTCTCTCCAGTCGGAGATTTTCCGTACGAGGCCGGCCGTCGTGCCTTCGTCGAAGTACTCGACTGTCGACTCGCGTCCCACCGGGTCGACGATTCGCGCGAGGCGCCCGTTGGCATCGTAGAAATAGTGAACGACGTTACCGCCAGACGCGGCGATTCTCGGCGCGCGGAACTCATCCGACTCCATCGTCAGCCTGCCCACCGAATCGAAGTGCGTCGCGCGCCACTTCTGATCCGTGAGCAGCCAGCCGCGGTCGGTGCGCGAGAGCCGGAGGAACAACCCCTTCGGTGCCCGGAACGTGTCGATGTCAGTCCCCGCACCGCCTAACGTTCTGGTCGTCTTGACGAATCGCCAGATCTCGCCACTGCCATCCCGGTACTCGACGTCGCCATTCGGCAGGGGCCTGAGGCGCCGGAAGATCGACGACTCCCAGCCCATACCGAACGGACTCCCGCCGATCGATCGCGATCGATACGTGCGGTCGATGACGACGTTCCACCCTGCTCGTCCGCCTGCGTCGAGATCGATCGCCGACGTCGACATCTCGCCGGAATGCACGAAGTGCGATGACATCAGCGCGCCCGACGCCACCGCGGGGTTCTGCGCGGCGCTGAGCACCTCGGGCGCGCGAACCGTGTCGGCTGGCACGGTTGCGAAACGCGCCGCCAGCCGGGCATCGCTACCGAGGTAAGAGTAGGCCGTTCCGGCAAAGGGATTCTCCGCGCCGATCGAAGGCACGACCGCGAGGATGCGTCCGCTGCTGAAGATCTCCGGGACCGCAGCGTTACCTCGCAGTGAGACCGGACGCATGCAGTTGTAGCAGCCCGCCACCTCTCTGCTGGAAGCCGTGGTCGCGCCCTTCCAGTCGAATCGCTCGCTCGCGCGCGGGTCTCCGATCGCGACGATCCACGGCGAAACGAAGCGATTGAAGCCGCGCTGATGTCGCAGTTTCGAAGCCATCTCGATGCTGCCCGGAACGATCCGCTGGAGCTCGACCGGCATCGCCGCTGCGGGCAGGATCGAGCCGGCGAAATCCGCGGGCACGCCGATGACCGTCTCGCTGCGCAGGAAGAGTTTCAACCTTCCTTCAGGCAACGCCTCGGTCATGCCGCCCGGGAGCGTTACCTCCAGGCGAAATACGCCGAGTGAAGCGTTCGCCCGACGTTCGGGCGGAGCCTTCGCGATCTGCTCCGCTACCGCCGCCGGGAGTTCCAGCCCCAGCGGAACGATCCCGCTCACTTCGCTCACGCCATTCGGATCGCCAAGGTCGACCTTGATCTGAATCCGCGGGTCCGTGGCCGACACGACGCTGAGTTGCCGCTCCAGCAGCTTGCCGGCGTAAATCATCCCGGTTTCGGGATCCACCACCGGAGGGAGTGTCCCGGACACGAGGTGAGGCTCGGACTTCCAGAGAATGCGCGGATCCGGCGCGCCCACTCCTTCGCTCGTTCTCTGCTCGAGGGAGCGCGCGACGGTCGGAAAGAGCTCGCTCCCCGACCGCGGCGTCCCGTCGTCTGTGAATCGTTCGTCGATTCTCGAGAGATCGACGAGCAGAACGCGACCGTCGCCGTCGACGACAGTGGCGAGATTCGTGCGCGGTATCGTTCGAACCGCGTACGCGCCACCCGGGATCCAGATGATGTCGACGAGGCTCTGCTCGCGGAGTGGCCGGAAGCTGGAGCCATCCGCCAGCGGGGCGTTCCCTCCGACCTCGACGACGAGGAGACCGTACTCGTTACCCGGAAGCAGGAAGTAGTCGCGAGTCACGGGCTCACCGGCGAGCGAGCCCCGCTGCCCAGGCAACGAGGATTCCGCCGAGGTCACGGGCCCTCGAACCGCCTTGTTGTCGGCGGCCTCGAGACGCCACCGGTAGTACGCGAGGCTGTTGAACCGCGCGCTCGGATACCTGCCTGCCAGGGCGAAGAAGCGCTCGCGAAGCGCCGCGAGTCGCGGGTGGTCGTAGCTCGCGCTCCGGAAGACGAGCCCACCGCTGACGCGCTCGGTGCAGACGCCCGCCTCGCTCTGCGACGGGTCGATCAGCACGTCCGCGATGCCTCGATGAGGATCGAGTCCGAGAACGGAGAGCTGCGGCGAGCCGTTCTGGGTCACCACTCCAGCCTCCGGGGCGAAGGTCAAATCGGTAATGACACCGTCGGCGTCCGGCGGATGCGCCGGACAGCTTTCGGGCTCCAGCGCGCCACGAGTCATGCGGATCTGCTCACGGAGGCCAGGGACGTTCGAGTTTCCCGCCGCCGTGTCGTTTGACTCGATCGCGTTCAGGTCGTAAAGGCCGACGCCATAGCCGAAGAGCGAGATAACGCCATAGGTGAAGGCGTTCCTGATGATGCGAACTCGGTCGTCCGTACGCACCAGGACGTCTTCGAGGACGGCGTCTGCGTCGCTGGTGGCATCCGCGGACCAACGCAGCCCCGCGGACACGTTCTCGATCGTGATGCGCTGCGTGCGATAGGGATGCGCGACGCTCCTCGGAATCCGCAGAGTTAGACGCTTGAAGTCTCCCTCGTCGACGCCGGACGGCGCAGGGTACTTTCGAAGAAGTTCCGCGAATCCGACGAAAGATTCCTCGTCGTCCTGCAGGAGGAGCTGTAGTTTTCGTGGAATTGCCTCCGCGCGATCGGTCAGCAGTTGAGAGCTGCCTAGCGGGAGGCTGCTCGCATACCCGGGTGAGATCGAGACGAGTGCAGAGCCGACTGCGGACGAGACAACCTTCGTCTCGCCCATCGCCGGCAGCATCGACTCGAGCCGGAAGCTCTGCAACGAGCCGAACTCGGCGCCGACGACGGTTCGATAGATTCTGCCGTGATGATCGCTCGTCACGGCCCAGCTCTGGTTGTCCACTGCGGTGGGAATCCGCCCGAACGGCTTCGTGGCATCGGTCA
>JAMPYE010000322.1 GCA_023700825.1 Thermoanaerobaculia bacterium
AAACGACGAGTTGCTCGATCACGCGTTCCTCCCCGGAGAGAACGCCGAGCTCGCGCTTCACCTCGCGAGCTGCGAGAACTGCTCGCAGCGGTTCACCGCGCTCCGATACGGTATCGATCGCCACGCGGGAGCCTCGGAAACGCCCGACAGGCCCGAGAGCTTCTGGAAGCGCCAGGAGCTGGGCGTGATGCGAGCGATCGACAGGCGGCAGGCGCGGATGCCGGGAGCCGGCGCTCGCTTCGCGGCCGCGGCCGCGGTCGTCTTCGTGGTGGTAGCGTTCTGGGCTGGACGCGGAATCGTCTCGAAGACTCCCCTGACGACGACGGTCGCCACCTCGACGGTCGCATCGACTGCGATGCAGTCGACGAGCGCCAGCCAGGACAACGGGCTCACGACGACCCAGCTGGCGACAGATCCGTGGGAGTCAGAACAACTGCAGGACTTCCAGAGCGTGGTCGCGTGGGAGACGTGGGTCGACGACGACCAGAACAAGCGAGGAACGATATGAAACGAGCATGGTGTCTCGCACTCCTGACCGTGGCTTTCACCGCGGGTTCCGCGATGGCGCAGGGTCCGATGATGCCGAAAGGCAAGTGGTGGCGGATGCCCGAGGTGGCGAAGCAGCTGAAGCTGACCGCCGAGCAGCAGACGAAGCTCGACGGAGTCTTCAACGCGAGTCAGACGGAGTTGATCGACCTGAAAGCCGACGCCGACAAGCTCGGTATCGAGCTTCGCGCGCACCTCGAGAAACCGCAGGTCGCGCGCAAGGAAGCGCTCGCCGCGGCGCAGAAGCTGGGGGCCGCGCGCGGGAGGCTCTTCGAGCGCGAGGTCGCGATGATGGTCGACATGAAGTCTGTCTTGACCGAGGAGCAGTGGTCCCTGCTGCGGACGAAACTCGCGGAGCGCATGGGCAACAGGATGCGCGACGAGATGCGGGAGGGAGGCGACGGGCCCCCGCCGCGCCAGGGGAATCCGAACAGGCGCCCGCGTTAGGCGGCCGACGCGAAGGAAGTCGGGCCAGCAATCGAGTCGAACGAGCCGGCGCTTCGTCGGCTCGTTCGCGTTTCACGCCGGGCGCCGACTTGACCGCCACGCGCACGCCTGGCGGCAGTGCGGAGGAGACGCCATCGACCACGCGATCACATCGCGACTCGCCTACTACGGGCAGGTGTAGACGGCTTCGGCACTCAGGTCGAGCGAGGCACCTCTCTGGCGAATGAGGATGCGCACGGGAATCGCCCTCTCGTCTCGAGTCAGCCAGAAGGAAACGTCGCCGGGCCACTTCTTCCTGTCCGCCGCCGAGGCGGAGATCGTGTACTGCCTTGCCGCTACCCGAGTGCCCTCGAACTCGACCTTCAACTCGCTGCCCGGCGTCAGGATGACGTCGTAGAGCTTTCCCGCCGAATAGACTTTCGTCGTCACGGGCTTGTCGATACGCGTCGCGCTCTTTCGGAGGTAGTGGATCACCGAGAGGACGTCGCGGACGTCTCCTGCCGGGAGCGGCTCGATCTTCGTCTTTCCCGAGACGCCCTGCTTCGTGTCGTCCTTCACGCGGCGCATCGTCTTCGCGCCGTAATCGAACGTCGTCGTCATCGTGCGGTTGCGACCTTCGAACTTGTAGCCGTCGAGGCTCGTGAGCGTCAGCAGGTTCCTGGGGTTGATCTCCGACTGATACTGATAGAGATCGCTCGCTCCCTTGTGGGAGATGATGCGCAACTCGGTCCCGATCGAACCGTTTTCCCGCACGATGGTCGCGAGGGAACCGTTGCCGTGCGTCGGAAAGCGAAGCCCCGCGATCCACGATAGAAAGCCGTTCAACTCCCACTTGTAGCTGACGACTTCCATGTGGCGATTCGTGCCGCATTCGATCCGCTCGGCGCGGGCGCTGCCGGCCGTGAACGCGAGCAGCACCACAAGCAGGATCGCCCTCGCGCGTGCGTTCGTCATGGCGAGCAGGGCCTCGTCGCTCAGAGCGACGAGAGGCGCCTTTCGACCTCGTCGATTACATAGTCGGGCGTTGAGGCGCCGGCGGTAAGCCCGACGATGTCGACGCCCGCGAACCATGCCGGGTCTAGGTCGTCCGCTCCCTGAACCAGGTAGGACGGCTTCGCATCCTTGCAGATGTCCCAGAGGTGCTTCGTGTTCGCGCTCTTCTTGCCGCCGACGACCACGATCACTCCGACCGTATCGTCTTCAGCGAGAGCCCTCGCAGCATCCTGGTTCTCTTTCGTCGCGTAGCAGATCGTGTCGGCTCGGCGTACCTCGCGGGCTCGCGCCTCGATCGCCCTCACGACTTCCTCGTAGTCCTCCGCGTTGAGCGTCGTCTGGTAGAAGACTTTGATGTTCTCGTACTGCGACCAGTCGACTCCTTCGATGTCGGCCACCGTGGACACGATGTGATACGTCGACGGATCGAGATCGTTCGTGTAGCCGATCACCTCGCGATGATTCGGGTCGCCGATGAACACGAGATGGTGTCCCGCCTCGCGCGCCTGCTTCGACTCCCAGTGGATGTCGTAGACGAACTTGCAGGTCGTGTCGAGGATCCTGAGCCCGAGCCCCGAGGCCTTCTCGTGGTAGGAGGGCGGGACTCCGTGCGCGGAGAAGACGATGGTCGGCTCGGAGACGCTCTCGAGCGCCTCGACGGTGCGAACGCCGAGGTCTTCCATCTCCTGGACGACCCGCTCGTTGTGCACCACCTGCCCGAGGATCGCCCCTGTGTTCCCCGCCGCGGCGAATCGCTTGACCTTCATGTCCGCGATTCGCACGCCGGAGCAGAATCCGTATTTTTCAGCCCGTTTGACCTTCATCGTTCCCCTGGAAAGGCGTCACTGTCCCCCGCTAACAGAGGCCGTGCCACCGCCATTCTGAAGCAGCCGTAAGAGATTGAAAACAAAAAGGCGAGCGCGTACTCCGCTCGCCCCTTTGGCCACGCCTGCCGGTTGCTACCAGGCGTGAGGCCGTCCCCCCGTCGCTTCGTGCTCCAGGAGGCCGGCTTGGTACTTGGCGAACTCCGCATCGCCCACGAAGTAGTCGGGCAGGTTCTTCTTGAGATAGTCGAGGTAGATCGCGGCCGGGATGGGCTTGCCGTTCTCGGTGAGCAGGTTTCCGTGCACGTCGAACGGCTGGTAGGCCACTTCCTCGAGCCCGCGCTTCCTGAAGAAGTTGCCGTGCGGGATGAAAAGCAGATCCTCTGGCCGGATGCCGCGCTGCACGTCTCCGGTGTCCTGAATCGTTCGTACGAGCACTCGCGCATCGGGCGCCGAGGTGTCGGGGAGCATGGCCTGCACGATCGCGACGTTTGTCAACTCGACCACTTCGCGGCACTCGGCCAGATACTCGCTCTGTGCCGTGCCGTTGTTGCGGTCCTTGAAGCCGAAGGCGACGGCGGTCTCGCCTCCCCGCTCGTTGCCGAACATCTCCGCACCGCGAGGGACCCAGATGTTGATCGTCTTCTGGATCTGCTCCAGGGAGAAACGGCCGGTCTGATTCACCGCGCCGACGGCAAGCTCTCGCAGGAAGCTCCGTCCCGAGCCGATGTGGAAGCCTTCCTCCGAGAGCATCGGCCCCATCGATCGCGCCATCGGGGCGTAGGAGAAGACTTTCTGCATCTCGAGCTGGTACTTGCCGACCAGGTCGATGAAGGTGGCGAAGACGATGTTGTCGAGGAAGTTGTAGAAGGGAATGTTGAAGGCGTCGAGGACGTGGGTGCCGAGGTGCATCGCCAGGAGCTCGTCCATCGTGTCCGAGGCGATGTCGGGGTGGCCGGGCTTCTTCCACGACGAATCCTGATCGAGAACCCAGAACATCTGATAGGCGTGCCGCAGCTCCTCGGCCATGATCCGGAGCACCGAAAGCTTCATCTCGTCGGTCGGCGCGGTCTCGAGCGTGAGCCGGTGCTGCTCGATCGACCCGAGCTCGGTGGAAGCCTGCGCGCGGATGATGTCGCGCGCCGAATAGAACATGTTGCCGGTCATCTCGCCGGCCTTCTCGAACTTCGGCTTGCCGAGGAATCGACCGTACTGGATCGTCTCGGTCTGCAGCTTGCCGACTTTGGCGACGAGCTGGTAGGGGGCCTGCTTGCCGAAGTAGGTTCCCCAGTTCTTCTCGAGAAAATCGAGCTCCGGGAAGTTCTTCTTCTGCCACGCGACGATGGCCTCGTGATACCTCGGGGCGATCTGCTCGGTCGAATACGCTGCCAAAATGGCCTCCTCGTCGCCCGGACGGGTAGACCCCGGCCGGAGCATCTGAATCTGATTGACGTTGGGAAACAGCCGGGACGGAGCCCGCATTCTCCGGCGGCCGGCGCGCGGAATAGTACAATACCGGCGCGGGGTCGTACCCGCCTCTTCCTCCGTGACGAAAGAAGGACCGGGCTGACCATGAGCTGGCTCACGCTGCTGCATTCTCCCTCGTTCCCGATCGCGAACCTGGCGGCGACGCTGGAGCGCGACTCCATCGAAACCAGGGTCATCGAACGTCTCGACCAGGCGCACAAGGACTCGGGCCGTCTCGTCGTCATGATTCTCGATCCGGTGCTCGCGAAGTCCGCCACGATGACGCGGTTCACGGCGCGTCCCGGATCGACGATCATCGCCTGCGGATTGTCCGAGATCCCGGCCAGCATCGACACGACTTCCGTGTTCCTCGAGCTTCCGGCCGATCCTCCCCCGCCCCTGATTCGCTCCGCGCTCAAGCGGGCGTTCGAGCGCGTGCTCGACGACCTTCGCCGCAAGCAGCTGGAGAACGACCTCAGCGCGCGAAACGAGGAACTCACCGAGCTGACCAAGATCAGCATCGCGCTGTCGACGGTACGCGACCACGACCAGCTGATCTCGATGATCCTGCAGAAATCGCGGGAACTGAGCCGTTCCGACGCGGGCTCGCTCTATCTCCTCGAGGACGACGAGTCGGGGCAGCGCGTCCTGAGGTGGGTCTTCGCGCAGAACGACTCCATCGCGGTCGACTTCGAGCAGAAGGTGCTTCCGATCACCAAGAAGAGCCTCGCGGGCTACGTCGCGCTCACCGGCGAGACTCTCGTGATCGACGATGCGTACAACCTCCCCGAGAACGCCGAGTACTCGATCAACACCTCGTTCGACAAGGTGACGGGCTATCTCACCCGCTCGATGCTCGTCTTTCCGATGCGGAACCACCTCGGCGACACGATCGGCGTGCTGCAGCTGATCAACCGCAAGCGCCCCGGAGTGACCCGGACACTGACGGCCGCGACCGTTCCCGAGGACGTCGTGCCGTTCGATTCGCACTCGATCCAGGTGATGCGCTCGCTTGCCGGACAGGCCGCCGTGGCGGTCGAGAACAACCTCCTCTACGAATCGATCGAGCGGCTCTTCGAAGGCTTCGTCACCGCGTCGGTCACCGCGATCGAGCAACGCGATCCGACGACCTCCGGTCACTCCTTCCGCGTTGCCGACCTGACGGTCGAGCTGGCGCGAACCGCCGACGCGCTCGAGACGGGCCCGTTCGCCGCGATCCGCTTCTCCGTCGATCAGCTGCGCGAAATCCGTTA
>JAMPYE010000323.1 GCA_023700825.1 Thermoanaerobaculia bacterium
ACGCGTCGGACAGGCGCAACAGCGGAAGTGCGAAGTTCCTGAGGCTGAAAACCTCGCGCCGTTCCACCGTCGTGATCTCGCGCGCCCGGATCCGCAGCGACTCTTCGACCGAGGTGAGTGGAATCGCGAAATTCTCGTTGCCTGCACGCACCACGAGCGCCTGGATGATCGCGAGCGTGATCGGCAGCATGATCCGGAAGGTCGAGCCCTTGCCGATCTCCGAGATGATGTCGATCGAGCCCTTGAGCTCCTGGAGGTTCTTTCGCACGACGTCGAGGCCGACGCCACGACCGGAGATCTCACTGACCTCCGCGGCGGTCGAGAAGCCCGGAGTGAAGAGGAGCTCGCACGCGCGGGGCAGGTCGATCGACTCCTTGGGTCCGATCAGGCCGCGCTTGAGCGCCACTTGCCGGACCTTCTCGGGATCGATGCCCCGCCCGTCGTCGATCACGTCGATGACGACGGAATTTCCCTTCTGGTAGGCATTCAGCACCACGCGCGCCGTCGCCGCCTTGCCCGCGGCGACCCGCTGCTCCGGTGCCTCGATGCCGTGGTCGATCGCGTTGCGGATGATGTGCATCAGAGGGTCGGTCAGCTGCTCGACCATCATCTTGTCGAGCTCGGTGTCCTCGCCGCGGAGGATCAGGTCGATCTCTTTCTTCAGCTCGCGAGCGACCTTTCGCACGGTACGGCCCAGCTTGGAGTAGATCTGACCGATCGGCACCATGCGCGTCTCGATCACCGACTTCTGAAGCTCGTTGAGCTTCCGGTCGAAGTTCCGGGAGATCTTCACGAGCTCGTGCGAGACCATCCGCTGGTTCTGCAGCGACCGGGTGACCCCGTCGAGGTGGTTCTTCTCGATGATCAGCTCGCCGACGATGTTCATCACGTGGTCGAGCTTTCCGATGTCGACGCGCACCGTGCGCGACATCGAGCGGAGGGTGAAGTCCTCGTCGGCTCCCGCCTCGGCGACCGCGATCTCCTCGGCCACGGCGGGTCGTGCGACGCCCCTTCTCAACGGCTTGACCGCGGCGCCGGAGCCCGCCATGTCCGAGACTGCCGCCACGCCCGCGTCCGACCCGTAGAGAAGCCGGAACGAGATCCCGTTCCCCCCGCTGGCGTCGATTGCGGGCAGCGTCGAGATCACCTCGCCCGTGTCGCTCAGCCGTGCCGTGATGGCACGGAGCTTCTCGTCGAAGTCCGAGAAGTCGAACGTCACCTCTACCGAGTAGATCGCCCGCCCGTTCTTCACGTTCTCGACGAGCCGGTGCTCCTCGTACTCGGTCAGCGACTTCTTCGTCTGCTCGTCGATCTCGAGCTCGGAGAGAGGATCACCCTTCTGCTCCGGCGCCTTCATCGATACCAGCGCGTGGATCCGGCTCGTCAGCTTCGGGACGTCGACGAGCGACTCGAGCGACGGGTCGTGGATCGCGATGACGAGACGGTTGAGGCTGTCGACGGCGTCGTACAGCAGATCCAGCAGGTCGCGCGAGATCTCGACCTTTCCCATCCGGAGCTTGTCGAGCATGTCCTCGAGGTTGTGCGACAGCTCCGAGATCTGCACGAAGCCGAGCATGCCGGCGAGACCCTTGAGCGAGTGGATCTCCCGGAAGATCTTGTTGACCAGCTCCGGCCGGACGCTCCTTCCCTGCGACTCGAACTCCACGAGGTCGTTCGACAACGCGTCGAGAAGCTCCTCCGCCTCGGAGGTGAACTCCTCTCTTACCCGATCGTCGTCTTTGGTCATGACGACGGATCCCCGAGCAGCCGTCTCAGCTTCGCGAGCAGATCCTCGGGAGCAAACGGCTTGACGAGGTACTCCTCGGCGCCGAGCGCCTCCGCCCGGCGGCGATCCTCCTCGCTCGACTCCGTGGAGATCACGAGAATCGGGATCGTCTTGTAGACGGGATGGTTCTTGATGAAACTGACGAGCTCGAGCCCGTTGATGTCGGGCATGTTGATGTCGGTCAGGATCGCGTCGAGCTTGTGATGCGGGAGCACCTTCAGCGCCTCGAATCCGCTCGAGGCCTCGACGATCTCGACGTCGTCGGCATCCGGATACCCTTCCACGAGCGTCGTCACGTAGGCGCGCATCGAGGGCGAATCCTCAACCACGAGTATCTTCATGCCATCCGCCTCATTCGAGTCCGAAGCGCCCCCGATTTGCGATCATCGCGTTCCGCAGCGCGAACCCGGCCTGCGACAGGAAAATCTCCAGCCCCGTCACCTCTTCGATCGGCACGCGGTTCGCCGCATTGTCTGCGTAGAGTATACCGACCACCTCGTCCTTGTTCAGGATCGGAAGCACCAGCACCTCACTCGGCATCAGCGATCCGAGCCCGTCGATGAGCTTCACGTTCGCAGCGGTCCTCCGGAGCTTGCCGCGGTGCGGCTTCCGCTCCGCGGCGACGTCCCGCAGAACCGACGGCTCGGCGCGCTCGATCTTGATGCCGCGCGCGCGCTCGTTCATCTCGCCGTGTCCGCCGGTCGGCCCGAAGCCGCCAACGCCGACGAAATGGACCGTGGCGGCCGCAAAAATGGCGCCTCGCTCGAGATACTGTCCGGTCAGGCGCAGAATCGTCTGCGACACCTGGCTGATGTCGTTCGGGTCGCTGAGCTCGTTGATCAATTGCATCAGCACCTGGGAGTTGCGCTCGCCCTTCTCCTGCGCGGAGATCTGGTACGAAACCTCGGCGGTTCCCGCTCCCAGCTCGAGCACGTCGGAGAACGACCGCTGCGCGAACAGGACGAGCTCGTCGGCGAACAGCGACAGCTGTTCCTCGACCATGCCCGGCTGGAGGTGCCCTTCCGCCGGCTTCGTCAGGTAGAGGTCGGCTCCGCTCTTGAGCAGATCGTGCCTGCGACGCAGATCCGCCACGCGATCGATCACGACTACCGGGAGGCGATGGTTGCGACGCTTGATCTGCTGGAGAAGCTCCAGCGCCTCCGCGATCCCGCCACCCGTGGGCGCCCCCAGATCGAGGAACGCCACGAAGAAGCGGTTGTTGCGCAGAAGTTCGACGACTTCCCGGCGAGTGTCTTCCAGCGACCCGTACTGAGCGGTCGTGATTCCACGTCTCGTGAAGGCTCTCCGCGCCGACACGCGCAGCAGCGGATCCTGCTGGAACAGCACGACTAGCTTCTCCTGCCCCTGAATCGGCGTCGGCGCCGTGACCCGGAACTCGGTGGGTGGCCCCTTCGGCTTCTCGGGCACGGGAGGCGGCGCCGTCGCAGACGGCCGGTCGGGCGGCGCGGGCGAATCGATCAGTGACTCGAGCGATGCGTGCGCTTCTTCGGGCGGAGACTTCGGCCGCGAAGGTGCGAGTGCTTCGAGCGCCGCGTCCATCCCCAGATCGAACGGCTCGTCTTCGAGCGCCGCGAACTCCGCCGCCATCGGCGACGGAAGGATCGGAGCAGCAGGCGTCCCGACCGTTGGAGGTTTTGCCGGCGACGCGGAGTCCGTCAATCCGAGATCGAGCCGGCCGCTCGACGGAGCCGACGTCGTCGGCCCTCCACGAAGCAGTTCCTTGCCCGCCCGCATCGAGTCCTCGAGCCCCTTCAAAGGCTTGAGCTTCTCGCCTTCGCCGAGGATTCTCGCCGGGGCGATTCCCCCTTCCCTGAAGATGCGCTGAGGCTCGTACTCGATGTCGAGCGCGGTCAGCGAATCGCTCAGGATGAAGTTGAACTCGCCGTCCCGGCTTGCGAGCAGCGGCGTGATCACGTCGAGGATGTGCAGCCGGATCGCTTCGGACAGCGCGTCGAGAGTGATCACGTTCATGTCGATGACGGCCGTGCCGAGCGGGATTCCAGAATCCTCGGCCGCCTTCATCGTCTGAAGGGTGGTTGCGTCGATCATGCCCTGGGCGAGCAGGTACGTGCCCAGATCGGGCGTCTTCGGCGAGGTGGCGTTGACGATCAGCCCCTGCTGGAACATCACGGAGTGCCGTCCGCGCGAATCGATGATCTCGAGGACGCCCGTTCTCCTGCTGAGGAAAACGATCTGCACGATGTCTGTCAACGACAGATCTTCGAGACGCCCCAGAAGGCTCAACGGACTCTCCTCACACGCGCGAGTACGGCATCACCGGGGGTGGAGCATGCCACCCCGGCCGACTGGCAGCCGCTACATCAGACCAGATTGTAGCGTTTCAGGACCCCGTCGAGTATTCCATTGATGAACTGCGAGGATTTCTCGGTGCCGAATCTCTTCGCAATCTCGATCGCTTCGTCGAGGATCACGAGCTTGGGCGTCTCGTCGAGATACATCATCTCGTAGATCGCCATCCGGATCAGGTTGCGGTCGACTACCGGCATCCGCGAGAGGCGCCAGTTGTCCGCCTGCTCCACGACGATCTTGTCGATGTCGTCCTGCTTCTCGAGGGTTCCTCGGAAAACGCGGATCGCGAACTCCCGGATGTTGGGGCGGACGCGCTGGATGTCCTCGAATGTCTCGATGATGTCGTCGGGCTCGTTTCCAGCCACGTCGTGCTGGAAGAGCATCTGGAGTGCGAGTTCTCGTGCCTTGCGTCGGGCGCCCATGTCGAATGCTCCGGAGCCTTACGCGAGCCTGCGGTAGAGGTTCGCCATCTCGATCGCGGCAAGCGCGGCTTCCCAGCCCTTGTTGCTCCCCTTGAGCGTGCGGGCAACCGCCTGCTCCATGGTGTTGCAGGTGATCACTCCGAACGTGACGGGGATTCCGAGCTCGTCCGCGACGCGAGAGAGATCACCGGTGACCTGCGCCGAGATGAACTCGAAGTGCGGCGTCTCACCGCGAATCAGCGCGCCGAGGGTGACGATCGCGTCGAGCCCGCCGCGGTGGCCGAGCTTCGCCACGGTCTGGGGAATCTCGAACGCGCCGGGGACCCTGTAGATCGTCACGTCACCGGCCCTGGCGCCGTGCCGTCCCAGGCAATCCGCTGCCCCCTCGACGAGCGCCGAAACGATTTCGTCGTTGAAACGACTGGCGACAATGGCAAAGCGAAGGCCTTCCGCCGCCATTTCTCCTTCGATCGTCTTGAAAAGATCGGTCACGGGAGGCGCATTATAGACGAACCACCGCGAATAATCCGGCCCCCCGATTCGTCGCCTCAGCGGCCGGCGACGGTGATCGATCCGGGGGCCGCCTGCCCCTCTCTGGCACCGAAGTGCGCCACGATCCCCTGGTGGATCGCCGCGGCGATCTCTTCGCGGTTCTTCCTGGTCTGGATCAGTGTCCGGTCGTCGACGTTCCCGATGTTGCAGATCTCGAGCAGGACCCTGGTCGGCACCTTGTTGTAGCGGATTACCGCGGGGACCCATTCGCGACCGTTCCGCACGACGTTGTCGCGCACGGGATTGAAGGGGTGGACCGCGAGTCCCGCCTCGCCGAACGCACCGATGATCGATTCGGCCAGTTCGGTCGAAAGCCCCTCGGCGTAAAGCGCGTCTTCCTTCGAGTGGGTCACCACGGGGCTCTCCTTGACTTCCGCCCGCGCGAGATAGACCGCCCCGGACTTCTGAAACGTCCCCTTCACGAACCGCTGACC
>JAMPYE010000324.1 GCA_023700825.1 Thermoanaerobaculia bacterium
CCGCGCGCCGGCGGCAGTCGTCAACCCCCGACGGCCAGAGTACGGGGGTACCGGTATTCGCGCCGCTGCGTCGCCGAATTGACGAGATCGCGGCGGAGATACTCGATCTTGATTTCGCGTTGCGGGTCCTGCGCGAGGTGGAGAAGACACGCCTTGTCGAGAATGACCATGGAAAGCCTCCATCCGAAACCGCGGCGGACCCGATACCGGATCGTCCTCGCGTCCTCTGAATGGAACTCGACTTCCGTCGGAATCACGCCGATGATCTGGCGCGCGACTTCCGTAATGCGTGACGTTTCTTTCTTCGCCAGGGGCATGTCCTCACCTCGTTGCCTTTGAATATAAAGACGCACGAAGTCAGGAAAGGTTTGCGTCGAGCTGCAAAATCTCTGTGAACGGCCTCAACCCGGTGAAACCGGGCGCGAGGCCCTCAACGTAAAGGGCCCCAATACGTCGTGGTCACGGTGACGTCGCCCTTGACCGTGGCCTGACAGGCGAGCCGTTCGTCGCGGGCAAACGCGAGCTCGCTTCCCTTCGCACGCTCGACGCTCGACGGTGGGCCGAGATTCTCCGCTCCCGCGACGACGCGCACACGACAGCGCGCGCACCAGCCTACGCCGCCACAGCTGTTTCCGATCGGCGCGCCCGCGCGGCGCGCGACGTCGAGTATCGTCTCGTCCTCGAGAGGCGAACCCTCGAGTCCGAGCGGTGCGAATCGGACGAGTGTCATGCGGGTGGGAGAAGTATCGCGCGGGTGCGTGGAGAGTTGTTAGTTGTTAGTTGTTAGTTGTTAGTTGTTAAACAGGTCGCGTGACACGCGAGATTTGCGGCTCTCGATGAAGAGCCCAAGTTCGACTCGCACTCGATACTGGACGCGGCCGCGCAATTCGCACTGCCTGTCTAACAACGAACAACTCCCCTAACAGCTACCGCCCGCCCCCCCTTGCCGTTCCACAAACATGCAATCGCCGAAGCTGAAGAAGAGGTACTTCTCGCGAATCGCTTCGGCGTAGGCCTGGCGCACGAGTTCGCGTCCGGCGAAGGCGGAGACGAGCATGAGCAGCGTCGATTCAGGGAGGTGGAAGTTCGTCAGCAGTGCGTCGACGACGCGAAACCTGTAGCCGGGCGTGATGAAGAGCGCCGTCGACGAGTCGCCGGTTGCGACGTTTCCCTCCTCGTCCGCCGCGCTCTCGAGCGCACGCACGCTCGTCGTCCCGACGGCCACGACGCGCCCCCCGCGCGCTTTCGTGCGGGCGACGGCCTGCGCGGTCGACTCCGGCACGGTGAACCACTCGGTGTCCATCCGATGGTCGGCGAGCTTCTCGGCAGTCACTGGGCGAAAGGTGCCGACACCGACGTGCAGTGTCAGGCGCGCGATTTCCACGCCGCGCGCTGCGACCTCCTCGAGGATCGCCGGGGTGAAGTGCAGACCGGCCGTGGGCGCCGCCACCGCGCCGCGATTCGCTGCGTAGACCGTCTGGTACGCCTCGCGATCTTCCGCGCGCGGCGCGTCGCGACGGATGTACGGCGGGAGCGGGGTGACCCCGATCGCGTCGAGCTCCGTCCAGAAGGCCGACTCGTCGGCCGCGCCTTCGAAGCGGACGGCAACGCTCCCGTCGTCGAGCTTCTCATCGACGATCGCCGCGAGCCCGTCGGAGAAGACGAGCAGATCGCCCGGCCTAACGCGCTTCGCAGGCCGGCAGAGTGCGTGCCACCGCAGCGGCGCAACCCTCCGCGTCAGCAGCAGCTCGATTCCCTTCGCCATGTTCCCTCGGGGACGAGAAACGATCCGCGCCGGGAACACCTCCGTGTCGTTGAGCACCACGAGGTCGCCCGGCGCGAGCAGTGCCGGGAATCGCTCGAACCCGAGATGCTCGATCGCTCCATTCGCCGGATCGAGCCGCAGCATGCGCGACCGCCCGCGCTCTCGCGCTTCCTGCGCGATCAGCTCGGGGGGGAGGTCGTACCAGAAGTCGCTTCGCAGCATCGAATCCACACCCAGAACCGCATTCTCCCGCCGGCTCATCCGTCGGTTCACCACCGGCTTCCGGTTCTCTGTAGGAACCTCCCCTTGGCCCACTCCACGGGTCAATCTAACTCCCGCTGACCCACCCGAGTCTTCATTTTTGGCCCAATCATCGACCCATCACAGCTTCGACGGAACCACAACATGTTTTGTTTCTGAGATTTAAGGAACAGGAAGGAATGGCCCGACCATTGCTTAGACCTCCTTCAGAAACGTAGGAGCTTCGCAATGCCAGCGGTCCAGCACCCAGTCAACGCCCGAGAGACCCGCCGATTCGTCTTTCGCCGCCCCTGCGCGGCGAGCTTTGGCGAGGTGCCCATCACGCTCATTGATCTCTCGCGCTCGGGTGCACAGGCGATGCACCACGAGCCGATACCTCTGGGCACCGAGTCGAGGATCGAGGTTTCGGTTCCCGGCGCGGCGAGGCTCCTGTCGCTTCGAGCGCGCGTGGTGTGGAGCCGCCGCGCAGAATCGAGCGGTCGGCAGAAGATCGGGCTGGCGATCACCGACGAGCGATTCGACCTTGCCGCCGACCTGATCGATCAGATGGTGCGGATGCGTTGGGTCGAGGTCGAGCGTCGTCCCGGCTCGCGCCCGGCGTCGAAGACTCTCTCTGCGCCCTCGCACTCGCTCGACGAAGCGCGCCGGGCTCTCGCCTTCGTTTCGAGAGGCAACCCCGCAGCGAACCGCTGGATCGAGCGCGTGAAGAGCGACTGGACACCGACCGACCGACATCCCGTGGAAGTGCTCGCGGCATGGGAGCTGCTCGGCCGCACGATCGACGTCGAGATCGTCGCATTCGCGCATCGCGAGCAGGAGTCTTTCGTGTTTTCGGCCTCGGATTTTCTCGACGAGAGCGACGCGCCGGAAATCGCGATCGCGGAAGCGCGTCGCGCTCTCGCGTTCCTCGCGAAGAACCGGAGCGCGGCCGCGCGCTGGCTGTCGTTCGTTCGCGAGACGACGCCGGAGAGCCAACATCCCGAGGAAGTTCTCGCTGCGTGGGAGCTGCTGGGGCGGAGCGTCGACCTCGAAGTCGTCGCGCTCGCGCACGGCGAGCGACGGCGCGCGCCGCAATTCCCTGTAGCGTAGCGCCCCGCGTTGCCTTATCGTTTTCTCCATCGCCCAGGATGGCGAAGGAGAATCGTAATTGAGCGAGAACCAGACTCTCGTCGAGCAGGCCGCGTGGACCGTCGACGACGCCGTGTCGCACTACATGATCGACCGCTGGGGCGGCGGCTATTTTTCCGTCGACCCTGAAGGCCGCGTCGTCGTCGCCCCGCTTCAGGACAAGGGGGGAACGATCCCGATCGTCGATGTCCTTCGCGAAGCGCTCGACCAGGGGCTCCACTCTCCGATGCTGATCCGCTTTCAGGATCTGCTCCGCCATCGGGTCGTCACGCTGAACGAGGCGTTCAATCGCGCGATCGCGGAGACGAAGTTCCAGGGGACCTACCGCGGGGTCTTTCCGATCAAAGTGAACCAGCTCCGCGAGGTCGTCGAGGAGATTCTCGACGCGGGCCAGCCTTACCACATGGGAGTGGAGGTCGGCTCCAAGCCCGAGGTCTTCGCGGGCCTCGCGGTCCACAGCGATCCCGAGTCGCTCATCATCTGCAACGGCTACAAGGACTCCGCCTACATCCGCATCGCGCTCATCGGCCGGAAGCTCGGCAAGAAGGTGATTCTCGTTGCCGAGAAGCTGAGCGAAGTGCGCGAGATCGTTCGCATCGCCGGCGAGATGGGAGTGCAGCCCTACATCGGATTCCGCGTCCGACTTGTGTCGAAGGGCTCGGGCCTCTGGGCGACGAGCGGGGGGGAGAACGCGAAGTTCGGCCTGTCGACCTCGGAGATCCTCCAGGGGCTCGACATCATGCGCGACGCCGGGATGGAGGACTCGCTCAAGCTCGTCCATTTCCACATCGGCTCGCAGATCACCGACATCATGATGATCAAGCGCGCGGTCCGCGAGGCGGCGCGCTATTACGCGAAGCTGCGCAAGATGGGGCACTCGCTCGAGTATCTCGACGTCGGCGGCGGTCTCGCGATCGACTACGACGGCTCGCGTTCGACCTTCCACTCGTCGATGAACTACACGGTCGCCGAGTATGCGAGCGACATCGTCTACAACATTGCCGACATCTGCGACGAGGAAGGCGTCCCTCACCCGAACATCGTCTCGGAGTCGGGACGCGCCCTCGTCGCGCACCACTCGGTGCTCGTCGTCGAGGCGTTCGGCTCGATCGAGAAGACCCCCGTGCAGAAGCTCGACGTCGGTTCGCGCGATCACAAGCTGATCGAAGAGCTCGAGTACATCCACTCGCACCTCACGATCCGCAACCTCACGGAGTCGTGGCACGACCTGCAGGGGATCAAAGAGGGGGCGCAGAACCGGTTCGAGCTCGGCGTCCTCGAGCTCGACGTGAAGGCACGCATCGAGAATCTCTTTTGGGAAATTGCCGAAGGAATCGAGAAGATTGCCTCGAAGCTCCCGCCCGAGGAAGTGCCGGAAGACATCGTCAACCTCTCCACGCAGCTCGCCGACCAGCACATCTGCAATTTCTCGGTCTTCCAGTCGCTGCTCGACCACTGGGCCCTCGGCCAGCTCTTCCCCATCATCCCCATCCACCGGCTCGACCGCGAGCCGACGCTCGAGTCGACGCTCGTGGACATCACGTGCGATTCGGACGGCAAGGTTTCGAAGTTCATCGATCTCTCCGACGTGAAGATGACGCTCCGCCTTCACGAGCTCGACGACCAGCCTTACTACCTCGGCATCTTCCTGACCGGCGCCTACCAGGACATCATGGGCGACCTGCACAACCTGTTCGGCCGGGTCAACGAGGTCCACGTCTTCCTCGACGAGGACGAGGAGAGCGGCTGGTACGTGGAGGAGACGATCCCCGGCAACACGATCGCCGAGGTGCTCCGGATGACTCAGTACGACACCAACGAGCTCGCCAAACGTATGAAGGTACAGATCGACGCGGCGATCAAGGGCGACAGGCTCAAGCCGAACGAGGGGATGCGCCTGCTCGCCGACTACGAGAAGGGCATGGCGGACCACACCTACATGACCGCCGACCGCCGGACCTGAATATTCCGTACTGTGATTCGCGTCACGGCCGGCACGGGCCCGTTACCTGTAATCGGAATGGTGATTTCCAGCGCCGGGTTATCCGCGTTGGGAACGAGTCTTCACGAGATTCCGTCCTATGAATAAGGAGAGATTCAAAATGCGCAAGTCGATTCTGCTCGGGCTCATCTTCGTGCTCGCGCTCCCCATCACCGCCTTGGCGGTCGGCCAGGCACGCATGACCGGCAAGGTCGTCGATCCGTCCGGCAAGCCGATCAAAGACGCCACGATCACCGTCGTGGCGACCGAGGCTCGCACATTCAAGGAGACCCACAAGGTCAAGGCTGACGGCACGTTCGCCATCGCCGTCGTCGATGGCACGATCCGGTACGAGTTCACCGTGTCGGCTCCCGGCATGGGCG